>JAIWNQ010000128.1 GCA_020216745.1 Candidatus Hydrogenedens sp. | reverse complement strand
CTTTCTGCTTATTTGGCTCCTTTATCAAAACATCTTATTTTTACAAATTGTTTAGTTTTAACGGGGCTTGTTTGTGGAGCCTTTTTCCTTCAGCAATTAACGTTAAGTAATTTAGTGCATGCAAATTTAAATAAGGTAAATGCTGACCAGCTTACTCAGGAAATAGAGAGAATAAATCAAGAGAAAGGGCTTGATGCTAATATAGATTTAACTCCATTTTTTGACCCTCCACTTTTGGAAATACTTAATATAATTGCGGAAAAATTACCCTCGGATAAGGTGAACATAAATGAAATACGAATGAGTTCCCCAGATGTTCAGAGCTGGTGGATTCGTATCCAGGGAACAACGAGTGATTCCGCATTTATAAATCAAGCAATTGAAGAGTTGAGGAAAGTGAAGTATTTTAATATAACCGATGACCCCGAGTTAAGTGCTCAGGGAAATATGACCAGTTTTGCTATACGAATTCAAAAGCCAGAAAAGATGTCTATGCCAATTACGGAACAGACACCAGAAGAAAAACCAAGTAAGAACCAATAAGGAGTTTTATTTAATGACACATTCAGTAGTTGACCGCATTTATTTTATTACAATGATTGTTAGTTTTATTGCGGTGATAGGTATGGCTATTTATCTACAAAGGGGACCTTATCGAAAATTTTTACAATCTCGAAGTGAACTAAATCAGGCTTACCATAATTTACAGATGGTCGAAAAATTAAAAAAAGAGCAGGAAGAAAGTTTAAAAACTCAAGAGATGCTTTTCCAGATAATAGAGAAACGACCTCAGAATTTTGATTTCTTCTCTTACATCAACCAGGTGCTAAAAGATACGAAATTAACAGAGAAAGCAAAATTAGATAACTATCGGGCACGTTCAGGAAGTCCACGACAGCCAATGGTTCAAGTCAAATTGGAAGGTGTATCCTTAAAAAGATTTTCAGAATTTTTGCAAAGAATATATTCCGATTCTTATCTGGTTGCAGTTTATAAATTAGATAAGTTTAAGCCAAATCAAAGTGGCAAGGGAATAGATTGTGAGTTAACACTTGTAACGTTGAAATAATTTTGATTTATATTTTGTATTAAATTTGGAATTGTTTTATATAGATATGTGGTATAATGTATTAAAGATAAATGGGAGAAACGGAAAGATAATTATTGACAAAATTGGATATTTTTTTATGAATTATGACTAAAATCGCATTTTTAACATTGATTTTTTAATTTAATTATGATAGAGTATATAATATAGAAGATTTTTAGGAAATATGTTATGAGCACCTATAAGTTATTTGGGCAAATACTTCTTGAAAAGAAGATAATAACGGAGGAACATCTACGAGAGGCAATACATCGTCAGCAAACGACGATGTCACATCGAAAGATAGGTGAGATTTTAGTTCGTCTTGGGTATATAAGTAAAAGTCATATTATAGAAACACTCTCTACTCAGTTGGGACTTCCTATTATTAAATTAAGTGACCGCGAGATACCCGAGCGAGTTCGCAGTGTAATGGATGGAAGTATAGCGACATTATATCGAGTGGTACCAGTAGAGATACGAGGTGATAAAGTTATAATTGCCACATCTGACCCGACGAATGTCAATAACCTTGATAATATTTCCCGTTTGTTGGATCGACCTGTTGAACCAGTGTTGGCATCTCCTGAAGAAATTTCGATGGCGTTAAGTAAGTATTATGGGACGCAAGAAACGACAGTAGAAAGTTTATTGAGTTCAGCAAGTAGCGCAAGTAGTGTTAGTTCGTTGACATCGATGTCCAACATGAGTGGTTTGGATAGTTCCATTAGTTCTGCTGCGAGCTTTAGTGCGAGTGATATTTCTCTAAGTAGTATAAGTATGGATGAAGCAAACATGCCTTCTTCCACAATCACTACGGAAGGTATGGACGAAGGTGATGCAGATAACCCTGTTGTTAAATATGTTCATCAAATGATATTAGAAGCATTTCGGTTGCGTGCAAGTGATATTCATGTAGAACCAGGTAAGACGGATGTAAAGGTCAGATATCGAATTGATGGTGTGATGCATTTGATGCCATTACCGCCAAAGCGTGCTCAGGCAGCCATTATTTCACGACTTAAAATTATGGCAGGGATGGATATCTCTGAGAAACGTGTACCACAAGATGGTCGTATAAAAATGACCTTAGGAAATAAGGTGATAGACCTGCGTGTTAGTGCTCTTCCTGCTGTTTTTGGCGAAAGTGTAGTTATGCGTATTCTTGATAAAAGTGGTTTGATGTTAGGGTTAGGGCAGTTGGGATTTAGTCCACAGATGCAGAAGGCATGGGAACGGACAATTGAACATTCAACAGGTGTTGTCCTTGTAACAGGTCCTACTGGTTCAGGAAAGACAACAACACTTTATGCGTCGTTACATACATTAAATCAGCCAGATGTGAAAATTATCACTTTGGAGGATCCAGTTGAATATCAGATAACAGGGATTAATCAGGTACAAATTAACCATGAGATTGGTTGGGATTTTGCACGTGCATTACGTGCCATATTCCGTCAAGACCCTGATATCGTTATGGTCGGTGAAATCCGTGACCTTGAAACCGCTGAAATTGCGATTAAAGCGGCTCTTACAGGGCATTTGGTTTTCTCCACATTACACACTAACGATACTGCGACTGCATTTACTCGTTTAATTGATATAGGTGTAAAACCATTCCTTGTAGCATCTGGTATCCGTTGTGTACTTGCTCAACGTTTGGTGAGAACTATTTGTACTGCTTGCAAAGAGCCTTATACTCCACCTGAATTTGAAATTCGCCGATTAGGTTTTCCTGTAGACCTATCCAAAGTTGAACTATTCCATGGAGCTGGATGTGATAATTGTAATCAGACAGGTTATCAAGGTCGGTTAGGTGTGTATGAGTTATTACAAACAACAGACCGTATTCGTGATATGGTAATGCGTGGAGAATCAGCTACTGCTATCCGCCGTGAAGCACGTTTATCAGGCATGTCGACGATGCGTGAAGATGCCTGGCGTAAGGCAACAATGGGAATAACTACCGTTGAAGAGGTAAATAAACGAACAAGAATTGATGAACCCCTTCGCAAGCCCTCTGTGGCTGTATAAAACACATAAGGAGATTAATTATGGCTTATGAAATGGTAAGTTTATTGAGGATGCTTATTGACCGTGAAGGTTCGGACTTGCACCTTGCCGTCGATAATCCACCAGTGGGCAGAGTCCACGGGAGGCTAATTTATTTTGGTGAAGACCCTCTGACAGCAGAGGATACAGAACGGCTAATGAAAAGTATTGCTTCGGTTGATAATCAACAAGAGTTACAAGAGGTAGGTGGTTCTGACTTCGGTTTTGCATTTGAAGATATTGCACGTTTTCGTGTGTCTATTTTTAAGCAAAAAGGTTATGTGGGGATTGTTCTCCGTTTAATCCCTCGCAAAATATTGACTTTTGAAGAATTAGGTCTGCCCAGACATATCGAAAATCTGTTACGGCAACCACGTGGTTTGGTATTGGTAACAGGTCCTACAGGTTCAGGAAAATCGACAACACTTGCGACAATGATTGATTGGATAAATACGAATCTTGATGCTCATATTATCACAATAGAAGACCCAATAGAATATTTTCATACACATAAAAAAAGCGTAGTAACACAACGAGAAGTTGGTGTTGATGTGCCAACGTTCGCAGAGGCTTTACGTCGAGCCTTACGTATGGACCCTGACGTAATTCTTGTTGGTGAAATGCGTGACTTGGAAACAATAGAAGCGGCAATCACCGCCGCAGAAACGGGGCACTTAGTGTTTGCAACACTTCACACCACAGGTGCAGTGAGAACCGTAGACCGTATTGTAGACGCTTTCCCCTCGAACCAACAAGAGCAAATACGAACCCAGTTAGCAGGAAACTTAAAGGCAGTTATCTCGCAGACGCTTATCCCACGGAAGAGTGGTTTTGGTCGTGTTGCTGCATTTGAAATAATGTATTCTACACCAGCTATCCAAAATCTTATTCGTGAAAATAAGACCTATCGTATCACATCAGCTATCCAAACAGGTCATAAGTATGGTATGAACCTTCTGGATGAGCATTTACTTGCTTTGTTCCGTAAAGGGATATGTAAATATGAAGATTGCTTAGCCAAAGCACAGATGCCGGATGAATTTGAGGCGGCAGCCCGTGCATTGGGTATTGAAGGTGGTCCCGCTCCAAAGAAAGAAGGAGAAGTTGCATAACAGTATAAGGAGATAAAATAAGTCAATGGCAAGTGCTATTGTAAAACAAAATCAGTTAAATACCAATCAAATTAACCAGCGACGGTTGGGCGATATTTTAGTGGAGCAGGGGGTAATAACGCCTTTACAATTGGATGAGGCTTTACAGAGACAGAGGATAACAGGAGACTTTTTGGGGCGTGTTTTAGTGGCGATGGGGTACTGTGATGAGCAGGCTATCGTGGAAGCACTTGGTGTCCAATTAGGGATGGAGCGGGTAGATGTCACAAAATTAAAGATTCCCGAAGAAATTGTTCGGAAAATTTCACCGGACGTGGCACGATTTTATAATGTCATCCCTATTAGGGAAGTTGATGGTGTTCTTATTGTTGCAATGGCAGACCCGTTAAATTTGCAAATATTGGATGATTTACATCATATCGTGGGTCAGTCTGTTAAAGGGGCAATTAGTAACCCGCAAGATATAGCGATAGCATGGAAAAATAATTATTCATTTGAAACCGATTCCATCCACGAAATGATTGTGGAATTGCAGGAGAAAGTTGGCTCCAGTGAATTGACGTTAGAAGAGTTAGGAACTCAGGAAATTATTAAAGATACGGAAAACCTGGTTGAGTTAGCACAGCTTCCAGAAGTTATTAAGATTGTTAATCTTGTATTTTTAGAGGCAGTTAAGAAAAGGGCATCGGATATTCATTTTGAGGTTTATGAAGACCGATTCCGTATTCGAATTCGGATTGACGGTGTTCTTCATGAGATAGTTAATCCACCAAAATCATTAGCAATAGCGTTGGTTTCCCGTGTGAAAATTATGTGCAATATGGATATCAGTGAACGGAGATTGCCTCAAGATTCACGTGTGGAATTGAAAGTTGGAGATAGTATTATTGATATCCGTGTTGCGACTCTCCCAACACTATATGGAGAAGGTGTTGTTTTACGTATTTTAGACCGTACCGCTGTAAAAATAGATTTGGATCGATTGGGTTTAAGTGATTATGTAAAAGCAAAATTAGATGATGTTTTAGCGAGACCAAATGGTATTTTATTAGTGACAGGACCAACAGGTTCAGGGAAAACAACGACACTTTATGGATGTATTGCAAAGCTTAATAGTGAAGAAGTAAAAATTATTACGATGGAGGATCCGGTCGAACTTCAGATTGACCGAGTAATGCAGTGTCAAGTAAATGAAGAAGTAGGACTTACCTTCGCAGCAGGGTTACGGTCTATTTTGCGTCAAGACCCAGATATTGTGATGGTCGGAGAAATCCGTGACCTTGAAACGGCACAAATTGCAGTAGAAGCATCATTGACAGGTCACCTCGTATTGAGTACCCTTCATACGAATAGTGCCCCTGAAACTATTACTCGTTTGTTAGATATGGATGTTGAACCATACCTCATAACTGCCTCATTAGAGGCAGTATTGGCTCAACGATTAGTCCGTTGTCTATGTAGACATTGTAGAGAGCGGTATCGCCCTTCCTCAGAGGAGATGGATGAGTTAGGCTTACCTAAAAACTGGCGAGATGACCCAAAATTACAATTGTTTCGTCCTAAAGGTTGTCCTGCATGTGATTATATCGGATATATGGGTAGAACAGGTTTATTTGAAATTCTACAGGTCGATGAGACTATTTGTGAGATGATTTTAGACCGTGCGATGGCGTATGATATTCGTAGATATGCAAGGAAAAAGTTAGGTATGAGAACATTACGCGAGGAAGGTATTATTAAATGTGTCCAAGGTATAACCTCTGCAAAAGAAGTTATTATTCATACAGATAAATATGATGATTAAAAGGAGCCTGACCAATGCCAAAATATGCATATCGAGCAATTAATCGAGAAGGTAAAGAGGTCTTCGGGATTATCCAGGCAGATAGTGTGGCTCTGGCGATAAATGATGTGCGGAGTTTAGGACTTTTCCCAACGCATGTCCGTGAGGCACGGCGAAGTGATGAACGTAGGGCTCGCGGTGAAAAGAGGGGGCTCAGCGAACTTTATTTTGGTGGTGTAAAGACAAAACAATTGGTAGTAATGACCCGTCAGTTATCCACACTTATTGATGCTGGGTTGCCGTTATTGCGTAGTCTGAATGTGCTAATTGCACAGATGAAACCGTGCAAATTGAAAGATATTTTGCGTGAGATAGCCACCGATATTCAATCAGGAAGTACCTTTTCTGAAGCATTGGCTAAACATCCGAAACAGTTCGACCGCTTATTTGTAAATATGGTAAAAGCAGGTGAAGTCGGTGGTATGCTTGAAACGGTGTTAAACCGTATTGCCCAATTTATGGAACGGCGTGAGGCACTTAAACGGAGAGTAAAATCTGCGATGATTTATCCTATTGCGGTGCTTATAATTGCTTCCGCTATTGTAATGTTCCTTTTGATTAAAGTTGTTCCAGTATTCGCAGATATTTTTAAAGAATTCGGTGGGCAACTACCCTGGCCAACTCAGTTCTTAATGAAAGCTGGGGATTTTATGATTTACAACTGGTGGATGGTTATCGCAATTATTTCATGGACTATTATTTTTATAAAAATTCTTTTTAAGTTCCATGTTGTTCGTAGGTTTCGAGATAGAGTTGTTTTAAAAGTCCCATTAATTGGCGATTTAGTTACTAAAGTAGCAGTTGCACGTTTTGCAAGAACGTTGGGCACATTGATTACTTCCGGTGTTCCTATTTTACAGGCGTTAAAAATTACAAAAGAAACTATTGGTAATGAAATTATTCAAGATGCTATCGATAAGGTGCATGATAGTGTAAAAGAAGGAGATACAATTGCAGCTCCATTAGACCAGACGAAAGTTTTTCCTGCAATGGTTGTTAATATGATTGATGTTGGTGAAGAGACAGGAAGTCTGGATGCGATGTTGCATAAAGTTGCAGATATATATGATGCAGAGGTGGAGGCGGCTGTTGATGCTATGTTGGCGTTGATGGAGCCTGCTATTATTGTGGTTTTAGGTGGAATAATTGGATTTATTGTAGTATCTCTATATCTACCAATATTCACACTTGGCGATACAATTAGTGGAACATAATCAAAAAAATATGGCACGGAATACTATATTTATGGTATAAATATAGTAGAACAACAATTTAATAAATGAATTTATAACCCAAAGGGCGGACAAAAAGTTCGTTCTTACAACTTGAGTGGAGGAAGACAGTATGAAAAACAAAAACAAAGACAAAGGATTCACCTTAGTAGAACTGTTGGTTGTGATGGCAATTATATCTATACTTGCCGCTATTTTAGTTCCCAATGTAGTTCGGTATATTGCGAGGGGCAGAGCAACGCGAGCACTCGGAGATATTAAAGGAATTGAATTAGCATTAACTAAAATGGTTACCGATGCTAATGTCCAGAATTTGAATTTCTTATTTACTCCGGATGCAGTTCGTGAAAAATTAGGCTTAATTCCAGGGCAAATGACTGCGGGACAGTTCCAACAAGCTATAGAACTTTATACGCGTACGTTATATGCGTTATTAAGAGAGGGACGAAGGGTACTTGATGGCAGGGCAGATGTTGAAACTGGGCTTGTCTATTCCAGTATATTGGATAGAGATGTGGTTATGCGTTTAGGTGTTGGTTATCTCGAAGATTTGGCAACGGACCCATGGGGCAATTTATATAACATATATCCTGGACCATGGACCCCGAGAAATGGTCCTATTCCGTTTAGAATATATATGTTAGGAGAAAAGGATAAAAACTTACCGGGAGTTAGTGCAGGAGGTAGAATAGATTCACTAACTATATTAAAAGATAGGTATCATATTGTAGACCCTGAGACGAATCAGGAAATTGATTTTGGCTATCCTGCGGATAAGGGAAAAATAGCATATATTTGGTCTAATGGTTCAAATCTTGTATCAGGACAGGCTATTTATAGTGCTCAAAAAGCCTTACCATTACCTGAGGGTAGTTATAGTGGACCTGCAGATTATCCTTCGAACCAGGATGAAGAATACAAAGGTGGAGGAGATGATATTAATAATTGGGACCCTGGCCAAAGCTGGATGAGATTTTATAGTTAATGTTTATTACAGCTGACAATTGAATCATCGGGTAATGTGTTTTAGAAATTAACACATTACCCGATTAAAATAAGTTATTTTGAAATGATGAAAAAACATGGTTTTACATTAACGGAACTTTTGGTAGTATTGGTGATAATAGCCTTATTGGGGCTGATTTTTATTCCCTCCTTTGTTCGTTTTTATTTGAACTCGAGTGACCCATTACGGCGTACAGCCAGAGAACTGGCACAGATTCTTCAGGTCGCTCGAATGTATGCAATTACATATCGCGTAAATACAGCAGTTGTTTATCAAGATGTTGAAATCCCATTAAATATGACTAATGTTGAAACAGAAAATAGTGGAATTATTGTTGGTACTCAACCCAGTTTGCATATTTTAAAGTCTGCTGCGATTATGTATGAAATTAGTTCAAAAAATAATCCTAATTTTGAGACGATACGTGATAGGTTAGGAGTTCCGGAGGATTGGGATAATTTTTATGTTCCGATTCGGGATGAAAATGAGTCCGGAGTGTTGAAGGAATTTGGTGAAGGTATTGTTGTGTGTAGTGTGAAGTTTATGACAGATGTGGTAATGCCCGATATGCTTATACCGGTACCGGGTCCTATTTTGTCATGGGATAGGTCAGCAGATTCCTATGCATTTCAGTTATTAGGTCTGCAGTTTGTTAAGGTTCCATTCCTTGATGTGGCGGAAACAGAACATGCCAGTGAGGCGTATATAGATGAACAAAATACTTACTTATGGGTGGCTCATGTTTTTAATAGCTTTGGAAAATTGAGTGTAAGTTCTGCTGTAAACACAAAAGAACGATTCATCATACCGTTGTTGGATATTTCTTTTACTCCGTCAACGTTAGTAGAAGTAATACCTGGTGGTGAAAGTATGCCGGTAGAGAAACAGTGGGTTAATCATCGAATTGCAACTATTGAACTATTCCGGTCTACAGGTAGGATAAAAATTAATTTATGATAAAGACACAGTATCCTATGAATTCAAATTTAAGAAAATATGGATTTACTCTTTTAGAGATTGTCATAGCGTTGGCAATTATTGCAGGAGGATTGGTCGCTGTCTTTGCATTATTTCCTTCAGCTCTAAAGTTATTGACAGATTCTGCTGCCGATGCAAATATTTCAAATTTAGCTCGAACAGAACTGAGTCGCGTTCGTGTCAGTGGAGCATTATCGACAGGGCTCAATTTATGGCTTAAAGACACTGCTTTTCAGATGATAGAGACGACTGCAAGTGCGTATGAGTTATATCAACATTATGGTGCATCTGCTTCTCGTGTTCCATCAGGGAAGGATTTGTATCGCGTTACATTCAAAGTGCGTTTAAATGATGGACGTGAAGAAAGGTTCGTTACCTATGTTACAGAACAGTAAGGGATACACATCAATACGAAGAAGGATGCCGAGATTCTTAAAGTATAACATCGGTGTGACCCTTATTGAATTATTGGTGGCGATGGCTATTTTATCTATTCTTCTTGCAGGTTTAGTGATGATGTTTACTTCAGCAATTGAAAGCACCCTTCAAGGTTATATGATTAAAGATAATTATGATAATGCACGTACAGCTATGGAGGTTTTATCTCGTGATTTGCAGAGAGCATGTGCCTTAGCAAATCGTGGAGAAAATATTCAATTCTACGGAACCCCCACTTCATTCACATTTCTT
>JAIWNQ010000127.1 GCA_020216745.1 Candidatus Hydrogenedens sp. | reverse complement strand
ACACTGTTAGATAATGGAATGATTGGGAGAGTTACTTACTTCTTTGCACCAAGCCCATTTATTCCTCCTTTTGAGACGTGGGGAGCTATTTCTCCAGATGAAATAAAAAAAAGGAATAGTCAGGGTAGAACGAGGTTGGAAGATATTATTTATATGAAAAAGTTAATAAATAAAATTCCGAATGTAAATTTTGAAAAGATTATAGGTGATATCCCGGATGTGGTGGTAGATTCACTCCCTTCTTCATGTAATATTACAGATATTATAAATAAATTAGACACCCTTTCTAACGCAGGAAATTTATTCTCAGAGGTTAACATGAACCCAGTATTTGATGGTGATGAACAAGCATATCGAGTACTAGTTCAGCCGTTAGCTTTGTTTAGAATAGAAGAAAAGGGACAATCAAATATTATTGATGTAAACACACATATTTTCCCTCAACCGCAGATAAACACTGTAGATAATCCATTTGCAATAGAAGGTTATACTGAAATGGACTCTTTGCTCCATGCATTTTTAGTAGAAAATCTCGGCTCTCAAAGTAACATAAACGTATTAAGCCGGGTGGATTTACAGGTACCTAATATTCAGATAGCAAAAGATTTAAGAAATTATGTTGACAATCCCAATTATCAGACCATAGATAAAGAGTTTATAAAAAATTTGATAGATATGAGGAAAGTAGAACTCCGTTTGTTATTAATGCAGGTATATAACCCCTCTAAATATTGTGTTGATTGGTATAATTTACTCTTGAACCCTATTAACAGGTCTGTTATATCTGGGGGAGAGGGGACTCTCAATTTAGGACCTTATATTTGGTGTTACGACCTATCTATTTCACGTAAGGACCAGGCATATTTATACCTATTGTTTACCGGTGGAACAGGAAATATAACAACACAAAGTCGTCTACTTAATTTCTGGGAAGCCTCTAATTTAAATCCAGAAGATTATGTGTTGGCAGATGGTTTTGGAGCCCGTGCATTTTGGATTGATGAAGCAAATACTTTTACTACTGCAACAGATTTATTATATCCAGGTGCCATTTTCTCATATCAATCAGAAGAGAATATAACAGCCATGTATTTTAATGATGTAAGGAATATCCCGTTGTATATGAATTATTTATCCTCACCTCCGGAATCAATATCAGAAGAAGAGATAGGATGTGCTACTGCTTTTTTGGATAGGATATGGACAGAAATGAGAGGAACAGACCCAAGTAAAACAGCGCCATTTGCATCTATTTTCTTTGACCGTCTACCTGTTCGAATAACCATTAGTGCCTGGATAATGTCTGAGAAGCCGCGGCCCGGAATTTCTGATTTCAGGCGCTGGTTTAGTCAATCAATTGACATTCCGTGCGGACTTAGAACCCCACAACAAAGGAGGATGCCCGCAGGAATGTAATGAAACGTAGTGTAAAAATTGAAATACTCGTAAAAATTTAATAAACTTTATCGAGAATGTTATTATCCTTCATGAAGGAGTAATTAGTTTATGCAAAAAAAGAATACGGGCGCGGCATTAGTATTAGCAATTGGAATAATTGCTATTCTTCTTGCGATAGGCTTTACTTTCTATTTTGTTACACGTGGGGAATTATATGTAGCGGATTTATCACTCCGTCAGGCTCAATCAGACGAGCTGTTACGCGGGGCGATGAATATCGCCATGTCTTACTTAAATAATGATTTAAATCAGCATCCTTTTGCATCTTCAACAGACCATTCGTGGCGTTCCTTTTTTAATGGTTCCTGGGTTGCAGGTAAACCATGGGCAATTCGTAATGTAGGATTAGGCCCAGCAGGTTTGGTTCTACGAAGTTCACTCCAGTCAAAACAGGGCATCCCCTATATTGATGTGTCACGACCTTGGGTGCATTTCCCAAATTTGCAAGGTTATATGTTAAATCTTCCTCTTAATCGACGATTTCTATATGTCCGTTTTGCTGATGGATATTATGAGTTACTCTATAATGGACCACGGAGTCGCAATTGGCTTTTTTACCCACGAATAGAGAATCTAAATGCGCCTGTTATTTATGATTTGAATGCAGAATTAGTTGTTCCGGATGCTGACCCTTCTAAGTGGGTGGTTCTACCACAGAAAGAAGGAAATAATTATCTCTATTATCGGGTCAATATAAATGCCAAGAGTTTTAATGAGATAACAAGAGACGGTGATATACCGTCTAATGCGGCGCCATTTTTGTTGCCTGCTATGTATGGCAGGGTTCAATATCCGGATGGTTCTCCTGTGTTTACAGGAGCGGATAGAAATGGGGTATCTTATGCTAACGGACAACTTTATACTCGTGAATGGGTTAATGCCTGGGCTGATGTAGATTTAGACGGGGATGGATATAAAGACGCAATATGGATGCCAATGTCTGCAGACCGTTTATTTAGCGGTTTAATAACAGATTCCGCAGGAGATATAAGAGAAATTCGTGATGATGGTTTAGATAACAATTTAAATGGTCTTGTGGATGAAAAGCCAGATAATGATATTAATGAAGAAGGTCCCGTTTTTGGTGCAGATGATTTGTATGACCCAACAGACCAGTTCTGTGAACAGGTAGGAGATAAAAAAGTATGTACTCCGGACCCGGAAGAAGTATTTGAGATAGGTGCTTTTGTATATTGGGGTGGGAATGATGGTTTAGACAATGATTGTAACGGTCTTATCGATGATGATGATAAAGATGATAATGGAAACCCACGAGAACAATTATTTTTAACCGCACCTCTGCCTGGATTACGAATCAAGGTGGACTGGAATGCGGATGGGGTTATTAATCAATATGATATGGTTCCGGATGAAAATGGCAACTTGGTATATCTTCAAATTATTATGCCGTCATCAATAGAAATAGTTAATCCTATTTCAGGGAAAGTACGCACTTTAACAGCGGAGAATGTCGACTGTCTTGATAATGACTATGATATGCTTGTAAATAATTTTGAAACCTATGCTTATATAGGACCTAATAATTTAGAGAGATTTTTTAAAATAACCGATACGAGCAGGATAGGAAGTGAAGTCCTTGAATTAGCAGGACCGCCATTTGTTTTGAAAGGATTCGTAACCTCTGGTCCAAATCGGGGTGCTCCCATATATGATATTTACAAAAATAATCAAGCAGATGTGGAGGTTTATGATTATATGTATGCCAAATTTGCTATGCCGGGAAACTGGAATCTGGAAGATACCTATCGATTTCGTTCTGCAAAAAGTGCATCTTTCATAGAAATCAATCATTTTCTTGATGCTAATGGTAATGTCTTTTTACCGGGAATCCAAATATATCCAACACGAGGGAAATATAAAGATATTGCTGGAGGAGTTACAAGGGATATCAATTATGAGAGTTTAATTCCCTTTATTCATATTACTCATACAGGTGAGCCTATATGTGATTTATATGGTAGAATGGCGGTATATATAGAAGATGAGAGTAGTAAAATCAACTTGAATGCTACGGGAGGGCACTATCCTATAGACTTTAATTTTACCGTTCCGGAGACGAGCCTTGCAGATAAACTACGTCGAACATATTTTGTTCCAGGAATGTCGTCCCCATGGTTGTTGGGTTATGGAATGGAAACGCGATTTTTACCTACCAGTGGAAGAAATATAGCCCGAAAGTTTTGGAATTTGTTAACAGGAGCATCTCATGGACAGATTGATAGTTCTGTGTCGGACTATTCTTTAGGTGTAGGTTCTTCGCCGTTATATTATGATATGGCATTTCCGGGGTATGGTGTTGCTGATGATAATGCTAATGCTTTCCTTTTGTTAACAAATGGATTAGATGATGATGGCGATGGGATTGTTGATAATGGTGTAAATAATTGGTTAGGAATTCTTGAAGGGATTGATGAACCAGGTGAATTTCAAAAAGCAAGACCTTATTTGAATAAAATTGCTGAACGAGATTTTGCAGATGATAATCAAAATGGTGTTACAGATGAACTTGGGGAATTGGGTGACAGAATTATTAGCACGACAGACCAAATCTCCGAACTATTAGAATATGGTGAGCCGGGGTCAAAAAATATTAGTCAGATAATGTCAGTGTTAACTTCTTTTGGATTATCAAAAAACGTACAAACAAAAAAATTTGGAGCGTCTCTCCGTGGAATTAATCCTGTAAATATTAATTATGCGTCTGCTAACCAAATTGCCTCAACTCTTATGATGTTTGTAAAGCCTGCCTCGACCCTTAATACTATTTCATGGAAATTACCGACTGCCTATGACGCCTTTTATTTTGCTGAAGGATTAAGAAGTTATGAGGATGACTGGTCTACATGGTTTCAAGAGGATAACAATGAACCTGGTTTCTTTTTCTATAACTATGATAATGTAAGTGGTATTCCAGTCTCTGCAATGAATCCCAATTCTGAAACCCAATGTTTCAATTTTCCTGTGGACCCATTGTTAAAGACAATTCAATTTGCTGTAAATTTAGTAGATATGAGAGATAGTGATGTAGTTCAAACGAGGTTAACAACAGAAAAAGTGCCGAGTTCTTTAAGTTCATCAGAGGAAAAGGTATATAACCCGAGTACAAATAAGAACACGCTATCTGTTTTTGAAAAGGGACATAATCCAGAGAACTTCCCTTTGAAAGAAATAGAAAATTATATGAAGGAGACATTAGAAGAGAGAAATATTTCCTTTGCAATTAACGATTACTGGTGGGCAAATCGAGTTGATAATGGCATAAGTACAGATGGAACCATATTGAAAGATTTACGTTCAATAAGTTATACAGTTGCTGGGGTGGAATCAATACGAATAACGGAACTCATGGTACGACCAGTGCGTAGGCTTGAACTGGAAGTGCCGGTGTATCAAAACTACTATAACTACTATCGAACTAATTATTCGCCAGGTATCCCCTTGTTCCTTGCAGATGTTGAAGCATTAAGTAACCGATTTGTTGATGATGATGAACACGATATAGTGCCAGCTGTCCCATGGGTGTTGAGTGCTAATGTTTTAGGAAAAGAGAATTATTATGAGACTACGGAAGAAACGTTTAGATATATTGACAATACAACATCACCTTCTCAAGAGTTTGATTTCCCGAATGTGATTGAGTTTCGGATTCGAGCCACGAAACAATTGCCCCCAGGGAGATATTATTTAGTATTGAATACAAATAATTTAACAGACCACACATTAAAGAGAGGTAGCACTCAACATCTCAAATATGCTGTTAAATATTGTGCTGTAAATGTCAATGCCCCGGACGTATTAGATGATGACACTTTAATAGAACCATCTGTGCTGGATGACGTCAGAAACGAACCGAATCTTGTAAATGACGATGCGGTATTTCAACGAGTACAAGATGCTTGGATTGGTGTTAATGCCCGTGGCGAAGAAACAGGGAAAGTGTTTTTACCCGGACAATTGGAGTCACAAACATTACCTCCTCCTAACTACTGGTTAGATGGAATTTTACCAGAAGAACGACCCGTGAATGGAAAAACCTTTACTGTTACAGTTCCTCCGTATACACCCGATGATGGAGATAATACCAATGATTTTGTATTATGTATTGCGTTTTGGGCAGAAAATGTCAATTCGGGTAGTCCTATCGCATTGAATTATCTGGAGTTTAGCCAGGAACCAGACCATGAATATATAGAATTGACTAATATTTCAAATAGGCATGTTGATTTGACAGGTTATACCCTCGAGATAGGTATTCCCAGAGATAAAAACGGTTTTAGAATCGACCCATATAAAGTTGTTGCAAAAATTGGTGACCCTAACAATCCAAACGATAGATACACCATCGCTCCTAAAGGTCGTTTATTATTGACTTTTGATTCGTCAACAGATTTGCCTAATGATAAGTATGACCATTATAAAGATGTAAATTATAATCCCGATTCTATTATTAAAAAGAACGGAATTGGAGTTTGTAACATTATCCCTGATGTTGCTCCTCCTGCTGAATTGGAGTTTTTGACCTATATTACCACTCCTTTTGTAGGTTTAGAAGAAGTGGAAAATGTGTTTAACAGAAGGTATACAAATGCAGGTTTAGAGGAGGACCTTGTTGATTATAATAGTGATGGTGTTTTAAATGATAATGTATTCGATAATGAAATTGAAAGCACACCATCGAATTTGAATATTAATGTGGCAGGTCCAAGAAAAGCATGGGACCGCATTGTGCCCCTGTCATCTGTTGAGTTTCCATTGATTGATGTAGATATTTCTGGAACAGATAAAGTAGATAGAACGGAACGGAGAAAGATCGACCAAATCGTTAGTGTGAATGATATTGCAAAATTAATTTTACAGGGGGGAATTTTACCCAATGAGCCTGAAAATGATGGTTATGATAATGATGGCGATGGGAGGGTATTATTGACAGGAGGAAAGACTCAGTTAGGTATCCTTGAAAAAGATGGTGTTGATAATAATCTTAACGGTTTTGTAGACGATAGACCAACGGACGAAAGTAACCCTCTAAATATTTTATATAATGAAGGTGTAGACGAAGGACGTATTGGTCCTTATAGCAACAATAGGGTCTATGGTTATGGTAGTTATGAGAGTGGAATGCTACCTGTTTTCCATTTAAAGTCAATGACATATTTTACCGGCAACATAGAGGTTGATTTTATTAGCGACCCTTATGATGGGAATAATCCGCCAAATAAAACGACAGGTCTTAATTATTCTGGAAACCCAGATCTAATTGCACCATATTTAGGTACAGATGATGACCCGCCACAATGGAAGGCATTTGTGGAAAAACGATGGAATCCAGGAGATTGCGTTGTTGTTTGTTTGTATGACCAGAAAGGCGGGTTAGTTGATGGAGTTTCATATAACGAACTTGACGTAACTAACCGTGCAATAGATGATATTTTACCTGCACCGAATGAATTGCAACTGAATCCAGATTTTGCGTCGTGGTGGATTCCTGATTGTATGCTTTGGGATTTTTATCGCTCGTTGAATCGAAAACATCCGGAGTATGCAGGTGATAAGCATGGTTTAAGTAATAGGTGGGAAGCCACAGATGGCTATTATGACGATTGGGAGGAATCGCCTCATTACTTAGAACAGATTGTTAATGTAATGATAAATAATGAAGAACCAAATAATTTCCCACTGTTTGGCTATACAAACGAAAATCCATATAGGCTAAAGACAGATATTGATTTTGTTGTGAGAACATATAATAGCACACCGTTAGCTAAATCATATACAGAAATTGCATTAGAAAGTAAAGACTTTTCCACACCTGAAGGTTCATTGCCAGATGCACCGGTAATTAATGGTAGAACACTGACTTTGTCATATCCATTTTGGAATCTTGAACAGAATAGAGATTTAGGGGTTGCTTATACGGGAGTTATTGACCGAATAAAAATCCCTATACAGAATCAGTTTTTAACCTCTGCTTATCGTCAGAAATCCCTATTTATAAATCCGGAAAACAGATATCTTTTTGATTTATCTCGTCAAAATTTGGTTCTTTATCGTCCTGGTTCTGATGAGTTTTTCTGGCGTCAGGTTTGGACTGGGGGTGAAGTAACAGCATCACAGTTGAAAAACAAAGTGGAGTTAGGCCAGACATTAAAGGATGCTCCTTTAATGTTTTCTACGGAAGGTAAGGTGTTGACGGTTGGAACTGCTGAATTTATACCCATCCGCCCGAATCCAAATGAGACAGACGTGTTCCCGTCAGGTGGCAATTTCCAAACAATGATAACTTACGACTTAAATAATAATATTTATCCTGAGGCATGGGTTCCTTTGTTCTTGTTTATGTTCCCAGGTGAATCCTATACCTATCCTAAATTTGTTGATGGTTCAACATGGGCTGGTCAATATCCGACACCACTTCCGACTTTATTTAATGCAGAGCCAGGGGATAGTTGGCTTGTTGATGGTTCACGAGTTTTTGGTAGACCTCAAGTGGATATTAATGATGTTGCTCAACGGTGGCAAATACCAAAGCGAGTTTTTGCTTATGCGAGCAGTTATAGAACGATTTATCCCGAACGTAATAGGCCAGAAGCATTATTTATCTGGGATGTAGAAGATGGTGTTGAAAATGGAGACTATTGCGTTTATATTAATGTTGTTAGTGAAGAGCAAATGCGTAGACTTCAATATTACGATGAGAAACTACATGCTGGTGGAACGCCAACATATGAATTGTTTAGTGAAGATTTTGGTAAATTATGGATTAATCAAGATTATGACCCCACTCAGGTTCGTTTGGCTATCGAAGTAATTACAGACCCTGCACAAGCGAAAGGGTTAAAACCGAGAGGTTCTACTATACCAACAGGTTTGACCCATCCTGATGATTGGTATCGGACAGATAATACTATAATTCCTGAAGATGTTGTTGTCTATCAACCCGATAGAAATGGTATAATTATATATGGGAAGCAAGCCGCAGCCGGCTGGCGACCCCAGATGATTAAAGTTACACAAAAATTTATCGCATTGCGAGTTAGGAATGTGGGTGATGCTCCATGTTTCCTAACAAATATTGTATTGAGTCCCTCAAAATCCACATCTTATAAAATCAATGTAAATACAATAGAGCCTTATATCTATACAAGGGGGAGAAGTAAGAGGGTGTTCATTTCTTCCATGTGCTTACCAGGAATGTTTTACCGCCAAAGCCCACTACCCAAAGATGCAGATTTGAGTAACCCAACTTATGGAATAAATCCCATTCCTGTCACAGATGCTACTTATACAGACAACTTATCTGATACCGCTCTTTCTGCTTTCCAACTTTCATATTTGTTAACAACGAATAGACCGGAGCATGAAGACGGTAGATATTATTCTTCTCCTATGGAATTAGCGGATATAAATTCTGGTAAATATTTAACTCCACTTAGTGTAAAAGGTAACTATATAGAAAGAATAAATGATGTATTGTCGAGATACGAAGCCGTTGCTGACCACATTAGTTTTAGGTCAGATGTGTTTCAAATCATCGCTTTAGTTCAGTTAGGTCAGGCTGTTGATATTAATAAAGATGGGTGTTTTAATTATCGAACAAATGATGAATTTGTGGTCCGAGCAGAGTCGAAAGGACGAATGATATATGAACGGAGCGTGCCCGCAGCCCGATATGAGGAGGATTAAAATGAATGCCATTATGTTAAAGAAGGTACCTTTAAAATATATGATTTATGCTAATAAATTATTGGGTACTGCTTTATTAACATTTTGCTTTTCTCTCTTAATATCTACGTTTTCATCAGGAGAACGAATTGTGACTCCTGGTGAAGATTTAGTTCAGGTTATACAAGATGAAACAGATGAATCTATTTTCCTTATGCAAACAGGTACCAGTAAACCCACAGTATATGAAATTAACCAGCCCATTATAGTAGACCGCCCTATTAGTCTTGTAGGTGTTGATAATACAGCGACTCCGTCTACAAATCGATTGCCTACTGAAGTTGTTATTAAAGGAAACAATATTTTCCAGGGGGTTATAAAGGGAGGGGATTTTGAGCCTCCTGATAGTTCAGTATGGAATGTAGACATAAATCCTCCAGACCTATATGACCCAAGCTACTCTATTATTGAAGAGAATACACGTGCATTAAGTTCAACTCATTTAGCGTTGTTCAAAGGAATAAGTGAACCATTAGTACCGGACCAAATTAGCCAGGATTTTAAGTTTCCTTTTAATCCAATAAATACAGGTCCCATAAGTGTAATTGATGACCCTGAAGTTTATCAGGATATCCTTTTAGCAAAAGTTGGATTGGTTATCGATATTCTTGAAACACAACCAATTATGTTTCCAAAGGGAACAGAACCAACAAAATTATCGTATGCAGAAAATACTGGATTGTCTCTTTTGAACCCGCTACCAATTGATTTATCTGGTCTTGTAGATGCTAAGCTTCAATTTAAAATTATGAGGGATAATGGACCTATAAACCCAGATGATATAATAGAAATTTCAATT
>JAIWNQ010000137.1 GCA_020216745.1 Candidatus Hydrogenedens sp. | reverse complement strand
CGATAGCGATGGCGGAGCAGTTACGGTTTGCTATCCGAGAAGGTGGACGCACTGTTGGTGCTGGCGTCGTAAGTAAAATCATTGAATAATAAACCTTGAGCATAATAAAGCAAGGTTATAGGAGAAAACGAAGTGAGTGTAAAGTTGAGAATTAAGTTAAAGGCTTATGACCATCGGTTGTTAGACCAATCGGCAAAGGCAATCGTTGTTGTTGCCAAGAAGACAGGTGCCGGTGTTAGGGGTCCTATTCCTTTACCGATGGAAATTCATAAGTATACAGTAAACCGTAGTCCGCATGTAGATAAAAAGTCAAGAGAACAGTTTGAGATGCGTGTTCATAAGAGATTAATCGACATCATCAATCCGGGACAAGCCACTGTTGAAGAATTAACCAAGTTGGCTTTGCCTCCGGGGGTTGATGTGGAAGTTAAGCAGTGATGAAGTAATAAACAATGAAAACATTTTTAACGATTAAATAGTAAGGATATCCCAAGAATGGCAACGGGAATTCTGGGTAAAAAATTAGGAATGACGCGAATCTTCACACAGGATGGACAGTGGATAGAGGTGACTCTGGTCCAAGCAGGTCCGTGTGTCGTCATTCAACGAAAAACGAAAGATAAAGATGGTTATGAAGCCGTTCAACTCGGTTTTGAGGATATAAAACCGAAACGTTGCACAAAACCCCTGAAGGGACATTTTGAGAAGTTTGGGGTGAATCCGAAACGGTTTCTAAAAGAACTACGTGTAGAGCCGGATAGCCCTCTTAAACCCGGTGACGAGGTTAAACTTGATATTTTCAAGATAGGTGACCGTGTTGATGTGTCCGGAAAATCGAAGGGCAGAGGTTTTGCCGGTGTTGTAAAGAGGTTCGGATACAGTGGAGGTCCCGGAACACACGGTTCTAATTTCCATCGTCGTCCGGGCTCAATTGGGCAGAGTGCCTATCCTGCGGAAGTATATAAAGGTAAAGGACTTCCGGGACACATGGGTAATGTTCGAGTTACAGTTCAAAATTTAGAGATTGTGGACATTGTCCCTGAGAAAAATTTACTCGTAGTTCGTGGGGCTATCCCAGGAGCAAATGGTGAGTTAGTTGAAATTAAGCATACCGTAAAAATAAAAAGGAAATCATAAGCCATGGCTGTAATTCCAGTTATCGATACACAAGGTCAATTACAGTATGAACGGGAAGTAAAGGCGGAAGTATTTGATGCGCCTATCCGTGAAACGCTTGTTTATGAAGTAGTAAAAGCGTTGCGTAGTTCCCTTCATACAGGACAACATAAAACGAAGAACCGTGGTGAAGTTAGTGGCGGAGGTAAAAAGCCATACCGTCAAAAAGGGACAGGAAATGCCCGCCATGGAAGTATTCGAGAACCACAAATGCGAGGAGGTGGTATAGTTTTCGGTCCTCGCCCGCGGGATTATCGTATTGATGTGCCGGTGAAGATGAAGCGATTAGCATTGTGTAGTTCGCTAAGTGACCGGCTAAGAAATCAGCGGCTTTTCGGAATCGCAGGTTTAAAAGTGGAACAGATAAAAACCAAAGCAGTTGCGGAAGTATTAGCTCGAATTAATCCGGAGAAAAAGAAGACGCTGTTTATCACACAGGATATTGATAAGAATCTGCTTCTCTCTACCCGGAATATTCCTAATGTTGAGGTAAAAACTGCGATGGATGTTAATGCATACGATGTGTTATGGGCATATAAAATATACATTCAGGAAGAAGCCATTCCTTCATTGGAGGAAAGATTATCATGAGTCAGGAAGTTTATCACATAATTAAGAAGCCCGTTATAACAGAAGAGTCGCAAATACAGACGGCAAAAGCGAATCAGTATACATTTCGGGTTGATTCTAAGGCGAACAAAATTCAAATAAAAAGAGCTATTGAAGAAATGTTTCCCGGTGTTCATGTGGTGAGTGTGAACACCATGAATTATAAAGGGAAAACAAGAAGAACTTTTAGAACTCGTCAGATGGGAAAAAAGGCAAATTGGAAAAAAGCCATTGTTACCCTTCGGCCGGGTGAAAAAATAGAACTCGTTTAGGAGTAAGAAAATATGCCATTGAAGAGATTTAAACCATATACGCCGTCTCGTAGGCATATGACGGTGGCTGATTTTTCGGCTCTTACAAAGAAAGAACCGGAAAAGAGTTTGTTAATATCGTTCAAACAGAAAGCGGGCAGGAATAATTTAGGTAGAATTACAGTTCGCAGACGCGGTGGTGGTCATAAACGTCTATATCGTATTGTAGATTTTCGCCGTGATAAAGATGGCATCCCCGGAAAAGTTACCGCTATAGAATATGACCCAATGCGTTCTGCAAATATTGCTTTAATTACTTATGTAGATGGTGAAAAAAGGTATATTCTTGCACCTCAAGGGTTAACGGTAGGCCAAACCATTATGAGTGGTGATGATGTTGATTTTGAAGTTGGAAATTGCCTGCCTCTGGCAAAAATCCCATTAGGGACGATGGTGCATAATGTCGAATTAACGCCGGGTAAAGGTGGACAAATTGCCCGTTCAGCAGGAAACAGTTGCCAACTACTTGCCAAGGAAGGCAGGTTTGTAGTGTTACGTATGCCTTCTGGTGAGATGCGTAGAGTGCTAAGTATTTGCCGTGCGACTATTGGTGTTGTTGGCAATGAAGAGCATATTAATATTAGCCTTGGTAAGGCAGGTAGGACTCGCTGGTTAAGTCGACGCCCTAAAGTGCGTGGTGAGACGATGAACCCAGTAGACCATCCTTTAGGTGGCCGAACCCGTGGTGGAAGACATCCTGTTACACCGTGGGGTAAGCCCACCAAAGGCTATAAGACACGGAAGAAAAATCATAGGACGAATAAATATATATTAAGACGAAGAAATCAGAAATAATGAGTAGGAGATAAAAGGTGCCTCGTTCACTAAAAAAAGGTTATTTTATTGACCAGTCTCTGTTAGATAAAATTATGAAGCAACAGAGCACAGGTGACCGCAAGGTTATTCGTACATGGTCTCGTCGTTCTACTGTTATCCCAGAGATGGTTGGTTTGACGATTGCGGTTCATAACGGAAAATCATTTATTCCTGTGTTTATTACAGAAAATATGGTTGGGCATAAATTAGGTGAGTTTGCTCCAACCCGAACATTCCACGGACATCCGGATAGTAAAAAGAAATAGGAGTTAAACCATGATTTTTGCGGAAGCCCATTTACGACATTTGCCTATGTCGCCACGTAAAGTGCGACTGGTGGTTGATTTAATACGTGGTTGTAAAGTTCAAGAGGCAAGAGACATCCTCTCTTTTACGTTGAAACGTTCTGCAGAGCCTTTACTTAAATTGTTACAGTCTGCTGTGGCAAATGCAGAGGAGAAGGCGAGACAAGGTAAAGTGCGAATAGATACTGACGAGATGAAAATAGTTGAAATACGCGTGGACCCGGGACGTATAACGCGTTCCTATCAAGCGGCACCTCGGGGACGTGCGGTTCGTATACGACATCGTCATTCACATATACATATCGTCCTTGCTGGCGAAGAAAGAAAAACAACACCCGCAAAGAAGAAATAGAAGGAGATACGCGTGGGACAAAAAGTTCATCCATTTGGATTCCGTTTAGGAGTCATTGAAAAATGGTCTTCTGTATGGTATAACGAGAGAGACTACACGTCGTTATTCCATGAAGACCTTAAGATACGTGAATATCTTAAAAAGAGGCTGTTCGCCTCTGGTGTGGCACGAGTTGATGTAGAACGTGCAGGAAAACGAGTAAAGATTTTGGTGTATACCGCACGTCCGGGTTTAGTTATTGGTCAACGTGGACTGGAATTAGAAAAGTTAAAAGCGGAAATAGAAATATTATGTCCCGGACGAATTATAAGTTTACAGATAGTGGAAGTGAAACTTCCTGAATTGAATGCACAATTGGTTGCTGAGAATATAGCGCTTCAAATAGAGAAACGTGCGTCGTTCCGTCGTGCGATGAAGCGTGCCGTAGAAAATGCTATCCGTGCGGGAGCCAAAGGGATTCGTATCCGTGTTGCGGGTCGTTTGAACGGTGCGGAAATTGCACGTGCAGAACAAACCCATGAAGGAAGTGTCCCTCTGCATACGTTGAGGGCGTGGGTAGATTATGGCACAGCGACCAGTTTTACCACATATGGGACTATCGGTGTGAAAGTATGGATTTATTTAGGCGATGTCCCACCGAAAGAGTATGTTTCCGGTGTTGCAGGCGTTGAAACGTTCCGAGTTTCTCCTGCGGGTAGGGAACGTGGTTCTGGAAAAAGAACACCAAGAAGTAAACAAACCTAAAAAGGGTTAAGGAGTATATAAATGTTATCTCCAAGAAGGACAAAATATAGAAAACAGCAAAGAGGTCGCAGACGTGGAGTATCCAAAGGAGCGACAGAGGTTAATTTTGGCGAATATGGGTTAAAAGCATTACAAACAGCATGGATAACTGCTCGCCAAATTGAGGCGGCTCGTATTGCAATTACGAGACATCTAAAACGTGGCGGAAAGATTTTCGTTCGCGTATTTCCTGATAAACCCATTTCAAAGAAGCCAGCAGAAACACGAATGGGTAAAGGTAAAGGAGCACCGGAAGAATGGGTTGCGGTTGTGAAAAGAGGACGTATCCTTTTTGAGGTAGAAGGTGTAGACCATGAATTGGCTGAAGAAGCATTTCGATTGGCAGGACATAAATTGCCTATCAAAACCACTATTATAAAACGAAGTTAATACCCGGAGGCGAGGATTTTAACCATGCAACCAAAAGATTTACGAGAAAAAACGAACGAAGAATTGATGGCACTTCTCGAAGAGAAAAAGAAGGAATTGATAAACTTCCGTCTGAAGCTGGTTACGGGAGTTGTAGATAACGTTCGGGCAGGTCGTCTTGCCCGTAGAGATATTGCACGCATAAAGACCATTTTGCGTGAGCGTGAATTAGCACAGGAACCTAAAATATTGAAAAAGACCCGTAAGCATAAATAAAGTAACTGGAGAATCAGGAATAAAGAACTATGAGTTCAGAAAGTAAAAAAATTATCGGCATAAAAAAAGAACTCGTTGGAGTTGTTACGAGTGATGCCATGAATAAGACGATAACTGTCAGCGTGGAACGTTTAAAGTTTCACCCCCTTTATAAGAAGGGTATAAAGCGAACCAAGAAATACAAAGCCCATGACGAAGAGAATAAAGCAAAGGTTGGCGATGTAGTTCGGATTCGGGAATGCCGTCCGTTAAGTAAAACAAAACGGTGGCGGTTAGTAGAAATTATTCAGTCTGCTGAGGTTCTAAAGAAAAAAAGTGTTGAAAGTGATTTGGCAATAGATGAAAGTGAATTAGAGGCAATAACAACCTCAGAACAAACGGCAGAGGAGCAAGTGTCACAATGATTCAAATATATTCAAGATTAAAAGTAGCGGATAACTCAGGAGCCCGTGTAATACGAGTTATTCAAGTGATGGGTAGCTCGAAACGGAGATATGCGGGTTTAGGCGATATTATCACCGCAAGTGTGAAAGAAGCAATTCCTAACTCTAATGTTAAGAAAGGTGAGGTGGTAAAAGCGGTTATTGTCCGCATGCGTCGTGACACTCAACGTCCTGATGGGACTACCATCCGATTCGATTCTAATGCAGCAGTGATACTTAACAATCAAATGGAACCTCGGGGAACACGTATTTTTGGACCTGTTGCCCGCGAACTGCGGGAAAAAGGGTTTATGCGTATTGTTTCCCTGGCTCCGGAAGTTTTATAGAAATGGAGGTAAGCCCGATGCATATAAGAAAGAAAGACACGGTATTAGTAATTCGTGGAAAATATAAAGGGAAGAAGGGTAGAGTATTGGAAGTCTACCCCAAAAAACAACAACTACTGGTTGAAGGTGTAAATATAGTTAAACGACATACCAAACCTTCTGCTCGAAATCAAGCAGGTGGTATTGTTCAAAAAGAAGCACCTATTCATATTTCCAATGTAGCACCATGGTGTGAAGCAATAAATGCCCCGTCAAAGATAAAAATGAAACGATTAGAAGATGGACGTCGGGTGCGTGTTTGGGAAGCAACCGGCGAAGCATTAGATTAAAGAAGGAGATTGAGTCGTGGCTCCAAGGTTAAAAGAAAGATATTTTCAACACATTGTTCCGGAAGCAATGAAAAAATTTCAATATAAAAATGTAATGCAAGTTCCGCGATTAGAAAAAATCGTGGTGAATATGGGTGTGGGTGATGCCACTCAGGATTCTCGGCTTTTGGATAATGCCATGTCTGAACTGTCGATTATTACCGGTCAGAAACCGCAAATCCGCAAGGCACGGAAGTCAGTATCTAATTTTAAATTGCGTAAAGGAGCAAATATAGGTTGCCGTGTAACCCTTCGAGGTGACCGAATGTATGAGTTTATGGATCGTTTATTTAATATTGCTATCCCACGTATCCGCGATTTTCGTGGGGTTCCTACGAAATCGTTTGATGAATTTGGAAATTATACTTTGGGGATTAAGGAGCAGACTATATTCCCAGAGATTAATATAGATAGCGTTCAACGCGTCAGAGGGATGAATGTTACCTTTGTGTTTAAGAACTCAACCTCTGCTGATGCGAATCGTGAAATATTGAGAATGTTTGGAATGCCATTTACAACATAGGAGTAATTATTGTGGCTAAAAAATCTTTGATGATTAAAGCGAGTCGACCCCCAAAATTCAAAGTTCGGGGTTATAACCGTTGTAAACGTTGCGGTAGGCCGAGAGCTTATATGCGAGATTTTCAGATTTGTAGAATATGTTTCCGGACCCTCGCGTTAGAGGGGAAGATTCCCGGTGTAACGAAATCGAGTTGGTAATTTAACAAGAGGGTAATAAAGATATGTCAATGAATGACCCAATTAGTGATATGTTCACACGGATACGAAATGCTATCCAAGCAGGACACATGTCTGTAACGATACCTGCTTCTCGTGTGAAAATAGAGATTTGTCGTGTTCTTAAAAAGGAAGGGTTTATTGGTGATTACCAGTTGGAATCTGAAGACAATAAACCCCAGTTACGTATCCAATTGAAATATACCAAAGACCGCCGTTCTGTGATTCAGGGAATACGTCGGGTGAGTCGTCCCAGTATTCGTAGTTATGCAGGTTACCGTTCTTTGAAGCCTGTACGTAGCGGTTTTGGTATACAGATTGTGTCAACGCCTTTAGGTGTTATGACAGGGCGTGATGCCAAGAAGCAAAAGGTTGGTGGTGAAATTATTTGTGAAGTATGGTAATAAAAAATTACAAGATAAATAGAAAGGGATAAAAAGTGTCTCGGATAGGTAAATTACCGGTACCCATTCCTGATGGAGTTAAATGTGAACTTCAAGGGAATACCCTGAAAGTAACGGGACCCAAAGGAACATTACAGCGAACTTTCCATCCTGATGTTAATATCATTATTGAGGATAAACAAATTATTGTGCAAAGACCCAGCGATAAGAAAGAGCATAAGGCACTGCATGGCTTAACACGGGTCCTGATTCATAATATGATAATTGGTGTTACTCAGGGATATCAGAAAACCTTGCTGATTGAAGGTGTTGGATATCGTGCATCGTTGCAAGGGAAAAATTTAAATATGACACTTGGGTTTAGTCATCCAGTAAGTGTAGAACCGCCACCGGGAATAACCTTTACGGTGGATAATCCTCAGACCATTCGTATTTCAGGGATAGATAAGGAACTTGTCGGACAGGTTGCTGCAGATATTCGTGCTCTGCGAAAACCTGAACCTTATAAAGGTAAAGGCATTCGTTATGACTATGAACGTATAAGACGTAAAGAGACAAAGTCAGGTAAATAACATATATAGGGATATAATATATGAAAAAGATTTATGAAAAAATATTTCGTTTAGAACGACGTAAAAAGAGAGTTCGAAAAAAGGTTTTCGGAACACCAGAACGACCAAGATTACGTGTTACAAAAACATTGAATCATATTTATGCTCAGTTAATTGACGATACACAAGGGCGAACATTGGTTGCTATGTCCTCTGTGCAGTTGAAAATTAAAGGTGGAAATATTGACGCTGCAAAACAGGTGGGCAGTGCCCTTGCAAAGAAAGCACTCGATCTGTCAATAACCCAGGTAGCGTTTGACCGTGGCGGACATCTCTATCATGGTAGAGTTAAAGCACTTGCAGATGCAGCCCGTGAAGTTGGATTAAAATTCTAAGGAGAAGAAAGATTATGATGGAAAGAAAACCAAGAAGAATGATGGAAGAAGAAGAAAGTCCAGTTTTAGAACAACAACAAACAGAGTATATCGAACAAGTAATTCGTGTGAGTCGTGTTGCCAAAGTTGTAAAAGGTGGTAAACGGTTTAGCTTTTCGGCACTTGTTGTTGTTGGTGATGGTAAAGGGCAAATAGGTGCAGCTATCGGGAAAGCTGGTGAAACGGTCGACGCTATTCGTAAGGCAACTGAAAAAGCGAAGAAGAACATGTTTAAGGTTCCTATCGTTGAAACGACAATCCCGCATGAAGTATTAGGTAGAGCAGATGCGGCACGAGTATTACTCAAGCCTGCAGCGAGAGGAACAGGTATCGTAGCAGGAGGTCCAGTACGTGCGGTGTTGGAAGCTGCAGGTTATTCTAATGTGTTAACGAAGTCCTTAGGTTCAAACACATCTGTGAATGTTATCTGGGCGACTTTGAATGGATTAAAGCAATTAAAAACACGAGAAGAGATATTGCAAATTCGAGGCTTAGGTTCACAAAGAAAAGCAAAAACAAAGGAAGTATAAAGAATTTGAATTAATTAGAGGATGAAATAGTATGGAACTACATGCATTAACCTATACATCAGGAACAAGAAAAAGAAAGAAGAGAGTCGGTAGAGGACCAAGTTCTGGACATGGTAAGACGTCATGCCGTGGCCATAAAGGTGCTCAATCACGTTCAGGTTATGCTAAAAATCCTGGATTTGAAGGTGGGCAAATGCCATTGCATCGCCGTCTACCAAAGAGAGGTTTCCACCATATCAAACGGATTAAGATGTCTATTGTGAATATTGAGTTGTTAGAGAAATACTTTGATACAGGTGTAACAATAACGGCTGAAGATTTAATCAAAAAAGGTTTGGCTAAGAAAGAACGTGGTGGAGTTAAGATTTTAGGTAAAGGTGAATTAACGAAGCCGTTGAACATTATAGCCCAGGCAGTTTCTCCGTCAGCAAAGCAAAAAATAGAAAGTGCTGGTGGAACGATTACAATAAAACCCATCGTGGAAAAAAATGAAGAAGTTGCAACACAAAATGTAAGATAAGAGGAGTAAGCCGGTGTCTCAACCTATCGAGGCGTTTAAAAATGCATTCAAAATACCGGAATTAAAAAGCCGGATTATTTTTACCCTTATCATGCTGGCTATATACCGTCTCGGTTGTCATGTGCCGGCACCCGGTATTGATGGAGCGGCATTAGCTCAAAAGATTAGTCAAGGTGGTGGGTTGCTTGGTTTTTATGATATGTTTAGTGGGGGTGCATTTGCACGGGCTACAGTATTTACATTAGGTATTATGCCATATATTACAGCATCAATTATTCTCTCATTGCTTATCCCTATTATTCCAGCATTGGAAAAATTACAAAAGGAAGGGCAACAAGGTCAACAGAAGATTAATGATTATACGCGTTATGGAACAATTGTCCTTTGTGTTATACAGTCGATAGGTATTGCGTGGTTTCTGCAAGGATTAGGTAGGGAAATTGTTCCTAATCCGGGACCTGTATTTATTTTTACCTGTGTTTTATCGTTTACAACAGGTGCTGCGTTTGTGATGTGGATCGGTGAGCAGGTTAGTGAATTTGGTATAGGTAATGGAATGTCCTTGATTATTTTTACAAGTATTGTTTCACGAATGCCGGCAGCATTGAGGCATCTTTTCCAGTTGGTTTTTGTCTCAAAGCAATTGAATATGTTTCAGGCATTAATCCTTGTCTTCTTAATGGTTGCTGTGATAGCTGGTGCTATTGCAATAACCACTGGGCAGAGACGTATTCCGGTTCAGTATCCGAGACAGGTAAAAGGGAAAAGAGTTTCCGGCGGGCAAAAAACCTATTTGCCTCTTCGGGTAAATCAAGCAGGTGTTATTCCTATCATATTTGCAAGTTCTATTTTATCTCTTCCTGCTTATTTAGGGGATACCATTCGAGTACCCATTCTTGAATGGATTATCCGACAACTGTTTTACCCTGGTAATATTGGATATGCAATATGTTATGGTGGACTGATTATTTTCTTCTCATTTTTCTACACGGCCATTACATTCAATCCGGTTGAAATTGCAGATAATATGAAGAAATATGGAGGTGTTATTGTCGGTGTTCGTCCGGGCAAAGCGACAGCGGAATATCTGAATCATATTATGACACGGATTACCCTTGCGGGTTCTATATTCCTTGCAGTTATTGCGCTTCTTCCTGAGGCTGTTTATTTCTTTATCAAAGTGCCTGATTGGACAATAGTACAGTTCTTTGGTGGAACAAGTTTGCTAATATTGGTAGGTGTCGCATTAGATACAATTAAACAAATTGAGCAACACTTATTGATGCGACATTATGACGGATTTAGCGGGAAGGCAGGACGCATTCGTTCCCGTAGAATGTTTTAATTTTTGAATTTAAAAGAGGAGCGATTCTCCTCTTTTATGTTGATATATAAATGTGTAAGTTGTTATAATATAACCCCTTACTTTGTAAAGGTAGCTAAATGTGGTATGGTTGTAATTCGCTCTGAATGGGAGATTGAACTGCTCCGTACCGCAAATCAGATTGTTGCTGAGGTTTTAGCTACTTTGGCAGAGAACATAAGACCGGGAATAACAACGAAAGAGTTGGATAGGATTGCCGAAGAAATGATACGTGAACGTGGGGCAGTCCCATCGTTCAAAGGGTATCGTGGCTATCCATCGGCGACATGTATCTCAATAGAGAACGAAGTAGTTCATGGTATTCCTGGGAAACGAACATTAAAAGAAGGAGAAATTGTGAGTATCGATGTTGGCACATGTTATTGTGGATATTACGGCGACGCTGCGGTAACCGTCCCGTGTGGCAATGTTGATTCTCAACGGAAAAAGTTAATAGATACAACTGACCTGGCACTTTCGCGTGCAATTGCGGAAGCAAAAGAAGGAAATACTATTAACGATATTGGCAAAGTGATAGAGAATACATGTAAGAAAGAAGGTTTTTCTGTAGTTCGTGATTTTGTAGGGCACGGCATTGGCACTGAAATGCATGAGCCTCTCCAAATTCCGAACTTTGATACTGGTAGACCGGGTGTCCGATTAAGGGCAGGAATGGTTCTTGCCATTGAGCCTATGGTTAATATGGGCACATCAGGCATCCGAATTTTGGATGATGGTTGGACAGCTGTAACACAGGATGGATTGCCAAGTGCTCATTTTGAACATAGTATTGTAGTTCGCAAAGACAGAGGAGAAATTCTGTCTACAAGCGAACGACTTGTATGGGGACAACGAACTAATTAGATAAAGAGTTTTTATATAAATATATGAAAGAAAAACCAATTGAAGTTGAAGGTATCGTAATGGAGCCCTTACCTAACTGTATGTTTCGTGTGCAGTTAAAGAATGGGCATACGATACTTGCACATGTATCAGGAAAGATGCGGATGAATTTCATCCGTATATTACCGGGTGATAAGGTAAAGGTGGAGATGTCGCCTTATGACCTTACACGCGGAAGAATAACATATCGTTTTAAACAATCAGGACCCGTTAACGGTTAAAAAGAAAGTGGTGTAACTATGAAGGTAAGAAGCTCAGTTAAAAAGATATGTGAGAAATGCAAAATTATTCGCAGACACGGTCAAGTCCGTGTTATTTGTGACAATCCAAAACATAAACAAAAACAGGGATAACCCAAAAGGAGACCTAACGAATGGCTCGTGTTGTAGGTGTTGATTTGCCAAAGGATAAAAGAGTAGAAATTGCATTGGCTTACATTTATGGAATAGGTCCGAGTCGTGCTCGTGAGATTCTTGCAAATACGAATATCAATCCGAATATCCGTGTGCGAGATTTGACAGACGAGCAGGCAAACACATTGTCTTCCTATATCCAAAGCCATTACAAAGTAGAAGGTGATTTGCGTCGTGAAATTTCCGCAAATATAAAACGGCTTATGGATATTAGTTGCTATCGTGGGACACGCCATAAGAAAGGGTTGCCTGTTCGTGGCCAGAGGACTCATACCAATGCTCGGACACGAAAAGGACCACGTAGAATCGCTTCAAAGAAGAAATAATCCAATATATAAATAAATTAAAAGGAGAATAATCCGTGCAACGAGACAAAGGAAAATCAAGAGCAAAAAAGAAGAGAATTATTCTAAGTGTATCCTCTGGAAATGCTTATATTCAAGCAACATTTAACAACACGATTGTTTCAATAACAGACCCACAGGGCAATGTTGTATCTTGGTCCAGTGCAGGTCAGGTAGGCTTTAGCGGTTCACGGAAAAGCACTGCTTATGCGGCACAACTCGCTGCAGAACAGGCTGCTAAACGTGCTATCGAAATGGGATTGCGTGAAGTTAGTGTTTTTGTAAATGGTCCCGGTGCTGGTCGAGAATCTGCTATTCGTGCGATTCAGGCAGCGGGTCTGAATGTTACGTTAATTAAAGATACGACTCCTATTCCGCACAATGGTTGTCGTCCACGTAAGAGAAGAAGAGTATAACAATATAAATTAAAATATGAATAGATATAACAAAACACGCCTAACCAAAAATTCAAAGGGTATAACCAAATGGTAGCGAAAGATTTTATTATTCCGGAAGCGGTACAATTTGAACCGACTTCAAATGAACGTTATGCACGTATTATCGTGGAACCCTTCGAACGGGGATATGGTATCACCGTGGGGAATGCATTACGAAGGGTGCTTCTGGCTTCTCTTGAAGGAAGTGCCATTACTGCTATTAACATTGAAGGAATTTATCACGAATTTTCAGCACTCCCCGGTTTTCAAGAAGATGTAACGGACTTAGTATTAAACCTCAAAAGATGCCAGGTTTCTCTAACACAAGGCGATTCTCTTATTTTTTCATTTGAACATACAGGTGAAAAAACAATTTGTGCAAAAGATTTATTTAAGAACCAACCTGTTGAGGTGTTTAATCCGGACCATGTTATAGCGGTTGCGGTTCGTCCGGACGCCAAGTTAAAGATGGAGGTGAAGGTATCGCGGGGTAGAGGATATATCCCAGCAGAGGAATTAGAATTAGGGCATGCTGAACGTGGGACAATTTATTTAGATGCTAACTTTTCTCCCGTTATTAAGGTAAATTTTCAGGTAGAAGATGCACGAGTTGGCCAAAAAACAGATTATGACCGTCTTATCCTTGACATTTGGACTAATGGCTCTATTACCCCTGAAAAGGCATTAGAAGAGGCTTCTTCCTTATTAATTGACCATCTCAGGATTTTTGTTAAGCAGGAGAAAATAAAGTTGAAAAGTGAAGAGGAAGAAGAACGAGAAGAACTTCTCGAAAAACAAAAATTAGATGCATTGTTATTGAAACCTATTGAACAAGTTGAATTTCCACAACGGGCTCTTAATTGTTTCCGTAATGCGAGAATTAAAACACTCGGTGAGTTGATAACTTATTCAGAAGAATCTTTGTCACGTCTGCCGAATTTGGGAACCACAACATTGTTAAAGGTAAAAGAGGTTCTTGACAAATATGGCTTATCGTTGGGAACGAAAAAGGAGAAAGGACACGGACGTGGCAAACAAGGTCGTGTGGATTTCCATGAGCCTGGGGTTCAAGGTGGAGTAAGCGACTCGGAAGATTTTATTGCTGAGACAATGATAAAAGAAGAACAGGAAGACTAAATTAATAAGAATGTGAAGGAGTTATAAAATGCGACATCGTAAAGCAGGACGCCGATTGGGTAGAAATACATCTCATAGAGAGGCTCTAATGCGTAGTCTTATGTGTGCCTTATTCCGCCATGATGCTATTGAAACTGGTCTGATGAAGGCTAAAGAACTGAGACAATTTGCAGAGCCAATCATCACCCTCGCTAAGGAAGATACGGTACATCACAGACGGTTAGCCTTTGCACGACTACGAGACAACGATGTAGTAACACGATTATTTAAAGAGATTGGTCCCGCATGTGCAGAGAGACCAGGTGGATATACACGTATCCTTCGTTTGGACCATCGTTTGGGTGATGGTTCACCGTTAGCACGAGTTGAGATAATTGATATGGTTGAAAAGAAAGAAGCAAAACCTACAAAGAAATAGAGCAAGGGAATATATATGCGGTTTGGGTTGCAACTTTATAGTGTTCGTGAACCTGCCAAGAAAGATTTGCAGGGTACACTTAAAAAGGTTCGTGAAATAGGGTTTGAATATGTACAGTGGAGTGGAATGCCAGACCTACCAGCAAATGAAATTCGAAATGCATTAGATAATGCAGGTTTGAAGGCGATATCTGCTCACATTAGTATAGAAGAGTTTGAAAAAAACTTTGATGAACAGGTTCAGTTCTGGCAGACAGTCGGTGTTACGGATCTTGCTCCGGGTGGGATGATGTCTGATTGTCGTGCAAATTCTGAAGTGTGGTTAAAAGGATGTGCTCGACTTGATGCGTTAGGAGCACGCCTCCGCTTGAAGAATTTGCGATTGTCATATCACAATCATGACTGGGAATTACAACCGTTTCCAAATCAATCCGTTTCCAAACTTGATATGTTATTACAATCAACATGTGCAGATAACCTGTATGCGGAATTTGATTTAGCATGGATTTATGTTGGTGGTTCAAATCCTGCTAACTGGTTGAAAAAATATCCTAAACGGTGTCCAGTAATTCATGTTAAAGATGTTCGTATAGAGAAAAAGGCAATAGGGAAGAAGCATGTAATTGTTCCCTTAGGGAAGGGTGACTTAAATTGGGATGAGATTTTACCCTCAGCAAAGACAGACCAAGTAGAATGGTATTTTTATGAGCAGGACTCATTTCAAGGTGATATTTTTGAAGAAGTTTCGGAAAGCTACAATTTCCTGAAAAAACGTCTTTCATCCTAATAACATAAAGTAAAATCTATGACACCGAATTCCTCAAATTCCCGTAAAATTGCTATCCAACTTTATACAGTTCGTGATGAGTTATCAAAGAATTTGGAAGCGACTTTCCAAAAGCTGAAAGAAATAGGATATTCGTATGTGGAAATAGCAGATATAGGGGAGAGGTCTATCTTTGAATTTGTAGAAAGATTAAATAAATACAGCCTTACTCCGATCAGTATGCATGTTGATTTCCTTTTGCTACAGCAGAATCCAAATGATATTTTTAGTAATGCAAAAACAGTGGGTATAAATAAAATTGTTGTTCCTTGGATAGACCCTCAAATATGGCAGGATGAAGCAATATTATCACAAGTGTTAAGCCAATTGGAGCAATTAGGCATACAGGCTGAAGAACAAGGGGTAGCTTTATCTTATCACAATCATGCTCATGAACTTGTGACCTCGGGGAATGGTTATTTATTGGATAACCTTATTAACTTAGCTCCTCATGTTTCACTTGAGTTAGATATTGGGTGGGCTTATGTGGCGACATATCAAGACCCTTGGGATATTGTGCAAAGATATAATAAGCGTATTGCTTTATTCCATCTTAAAGATGTTCGTTCTGTAAATCCATTAATGTTTACTGAATTGGGAAATGAGGGAAAAATTCTCTGGCAGGATTTATTGTCCAAAATTGCAAAAGTTAACCGAAGCGACTGGATAATAGAACAAGATACAGATTTTGAAAAAACATCAATAGATAGTGCGGAAAAAAGTCTGAGTTATCTTTCAACGATTATTTTATAATAAATAAACAGTTTTAAGTTCGCATAGTTCGTGTTATAAGGTTTGCATAATAAGGAAGAGATAATACCATGGGATATAACAAAATATTAGTTACAAGTGCCTTACCGTATGCTAATGGGCATATTCATTTAGGACATATTGCAGGTGCTTATCTTCCTGCCGATATTTATGTTCGCTATCAACGATTACGTGGTAGAAAGGTTCTATATATTGGTGGATCTGATGAATATGGTGTGCCAATAACCTTGACCGCTCTCAAAGAAGGG
>JAIWNQ010000136.1 GCA_020216745.1 Candidatus Hydrogenedens sp. | reverse complement strand
ACGACACCCAAAGATGTAATTGATCGCTATCATACTGCTAATGCGGAAGCATTTCGGCGGTTGGGTATTTCGTATGATATATATGGTAGAACCTCTTGGAATTTACATATTGATACCACTCAATCCTTCTTTAGGAAACTTTATGACAAAGGGTTCATATTCACACGTGAAATGGAACTTTGGTATTCAACCCAGACTAATCGATTTTTACCCGACCGCTATGTAAAAGGGCAATGCCCCAAATGTGGATATGAAGATGCTAATGGCGATGAATGTGAGAAATGTGGGGCACAATATACGGCGAAAGAACTTGTAAATCCGAGGACGAATATCCCTGGTGATAACTCCTCGCCAATACTCAAGCCTTCGTTGCACTGGTTCTTGGACCTGCCCAAGTTTAAGGAACGACTTCTTCAGTGGATAGAAAGTCATCCAGAATGGAGAAGCAATGTTCGTGGTATTGCCCTGAGCTGGGTTAATGATTTAAGACCTCGTTGTATTACACGTGATACGGATTGGGGTGTGCCTATTCCTGTTGACCACCCCGATGCACAGAATAAGCGAATATATGTATGGTTTGATGCCCCTATTGGTTATGTTACAAATACACGGCAATGGGGTATCGATACATATAATGATGCGGATATTTGGCAGGATTGGTGGAAGAATTCAGATACACGACTTATTCATTTTATAGGTAAGGATAATGTTCCGTTCCACGCAGTTATTTTCCCAGCGATGCTTATGGGACAGGATGATTATATTCTTGCGGATAATGTCATTGGTAATGAATACTTAAACATTTATAACCGCAAAACAGGCAAGTCTGAGAAAGGTTCAAAATCGAAAGGCAATATGATTCGTGTGTCTTGGGCTGTTGATAAGTTAGGCACAAATGCTATTCGATATTATATTTGTTCCATTATGCCCGAAAGTAAAGATTCCGATTTTGATTGGGATGAATTTCGGAATCATTATAATGGTGAGTTATGCGATATTGTAGGTAATTTTGTGCATCGCACATTAACTATGATAATGAAAAATTTCGATGGCAAAATACCCGAGCCTGGTGATATGGATGAAGTAGACCAGGGAATGTTGGCTGAAATTATATCAGCAAAGGAATCTGTTGCTGAAGCCATCGAAACATTTCGTTTTCGGCTTGCTCAAGAGCGGTGGGTAGACCTTGCTCGCAAGGCGAATGTGTATTTTGATTCGAAGCAACCGTGGGCTACGCGGAAAACGGATATGCAACGGACAGGTACCACGTTATACGTTTGTTCACAAGTGGTGAAGGCATTATCCATTTTTATGGCTCCATTTATCCCTGATGGAAGTGCTGAACTGTGTATGATATTGAACCAAACAATACGTCAACAAGGACCTGAAGGTGGAGAAGATATTTGGGAAAACAGTATTGAACGACTTCCATCCGCATGCCAATTGAATACCCCTAAGGTCTTGTTTCCTAAATTAGAAGAAGAATATATTGAACAATTAGCAGAAGAACACGAAAAAGGATTGGCAAGTTAGGTTTTTTCTAATTGCTAATTAGAAATGGAAATATATAATATTGTAGGGTAATATAAAAACATAAAAGAAGTTTCAACAGGATTTTAGTAATAACGTGTCTAAAAATAACGTGTTCTTTTTTTCAACTCCCGTTTTAGTTTTTATATTAACCCTTGCTTATGGTTTCGCATTACTTGCTTTATTGTTTGTTGTAAAACTACCATTCCTTTATATACTTGCTTTTGGATTAGTTTTTCCCTTTGCGATTCTCTATCTTTTATTACCTTTAAATTATTCTGCAACTATATTTCTCCTTTTCATTTTCTTAAATCATTATTATATTTCTCCTATAATTTTCCCTGTAATAGGTTTGGAGATACATCCCCGTGAAATTATGCTTTTCATGTTTGTCGCAAACTTTTTTGTGAATCTTACGATAGAACGTGTTTATTGGCGATGGAGCCTTTTCCTATATTTTGTAGTTCTTTACCTACTATTTTTTGTATATACTGCTACACTTGGGTTTTTATCTGGCTATGATTGGCATCGTGTTGTGGCTGAAACTCGGTTTCCCGTATTTGCAATTACTGCCTTTATTTTTTCATATGCATGGAAATCACTTCATTCATTGAAAAAAACCATAAATATTTTGTTTATCCTATCTGTTGTTATTGCAATTGCTACTTATGGACTTTTTATCTATGTACTTATTACTGGTAAAACATTACGATTTCAAAACTTTATGGGGGAATTTGTCCCTGCTAAAATAGGTTCATTACGTCTTCAGGAGGTTCGTTTTAATGGACACATGCTTTTCGATTTGTGGTTCGTTGTCTTTTTAAGTCAGTTCTTTTATTTTAAGGAATGGAAAAAAAAGATTATATCTGCGGTGGTTATTTTGTTTTTTATACCTCCCCTTCTTATTTTAATGATGAATACAGCACTTTTAACCGTTTTTTTTGCATCTGTGATTGTTATTATTATTTATCTTCCATCACGATTAAGACTTTTTGCTTCTGTTCTTTTTGTCCTTGCTGTATTTGCAGTTTTCTTTTCTTTGATGCTTCTTTTCCATATGGAGATTTTATCGTGGACAAATTCGGAATTAGGTATCTCAATCCAGTCGCGATTAGTCGAAATTACAGGTGCCTTCGAAAATTTTATGGAGTCCCCACTCTTAGGGAAAGGTTTAGGTAGCCAGTTTGTTGGGATGGGATTAGCATCAAATTTTTGGCAAGATTTATATGCCCTTGCAACATTCCAAACATTACATAATCTTTGGATGTATTGGTTATTTAAAGGGGGAATTGTCGGGTTTAGTATCATTGTAATTGCTTTAGCAGGGATACTTACAAAAAGTGGTTATCTTATTAATATCCTTTGGACAGATAAAGATAAAGGTTTTTGGGTCGGGTATTGGGCATGTTTGGTATCACAGGTGGTAGTGATGTCACTTGCTTTTCCACGCCTTTCTTATCCTGTTGGTCAGGTTTATCTAAGTTTTTCTATTGGTATATTTACAATTTTAGAAGATGAATTAAGAAAAAGACAATCCACTCGAGATATAAATCCTGTATTAGATTAGAGTTAAAAAATGAATTAAAAAATAAAGAGCAGAGAAAATATTTTATTTCCTCTGCTCACAAATGCTAAAGGGCTGAATTAATTTTTTGCAGATTTGGGTGGTTGAACAAGTAAAATAACAACACCTGCTATAAGGCATGCAATTCCACTAACAATGAACGCTGTACTATAACTGCCCAATGCAAACTCTTTAGTAAGTTGTGCCCCTTTTTCTGTAACTAAATAGGGAACCTTTTCTGCTACCTGCATTAATCGGGCTGCAAGATAAGGACCCGCAAGACCACCTGCACCATAAGCTGTAAACATCAAACCGTAATTAATACCCACGTTCTTTGTTCCATAATAATCTGTAATAACAGCAGGATATAAGGCAAGGTAACCACCAAAACAAAGTCCTACAACTCCAATCCCAAGGATGTATAAGGGGTATACCCTTAAATAATTTAGTATCAACATGGCAACACCGCACAGGAGGAACATAATAACCAATGTGGCTTTTCTTCCGATGTTGTCTGATACCTTACCCCAAAAAATTCGTCCTACTGCATTAAAAATAGCAATTAATGAGACAGCCATAGCACCTCGAGATACTACACTGCTAAATATATCTTCGGGTATAGGGCGTGTAGTAATTGTGGAGACGCTGAAAGATTGCCAGATAGGTGATGCCTTCATTATGACCTGCAATCCAGCGGCACACCCTGCAAAGTAGGTTATCCACAAAAGCCAGAATGCAGGAGTTGCTAACATCTCCGTAGGTGTGTAATCCACTCTACTTCCCGCTCCCCCAGTGGGTTGAGGTGGATTCCAGCCAGCAGGTTTATAACCCGCAGGTGGATTCTTTAATAGGTAAGAGCCAATAACTACCGCAACAAGGAAAATAATCCCTAATATTAAGAAAGTGTTAAAAACTCCTACTTGAGGTAGAGTGAATAACTTAATGGTCATTAGTTCATAAGCCCCACCAGAAATTAGTGCCTTGGCTAAGGGGGCAAAGAAGAATGCCCCTGCACCGAAGCCAGCCACAGCCAATCCAGTGATGAGCCCTCGTTTATCAGGGAACCATTTAACACAAGTGGCAATAGGGCAGACATAAGCGAAACCGATACCTAAACCACCTAAAATAGCAAATGAGAAAATAAGCCAATACAAAGCCATATTTGGGGAAGTGGCAAAATTTTGTGTGAATTTTGCGAGGATTAGCCCAAGGCCTAATATAAGTCCTCCCGAGATACCGACGATTCGGGGTCCAACACGGTCTTGAATCCTTCCACCGATAATCACCGCAAGAGCAAATGCTGCTAATACTATTTGTGATGGATATGTCACTTGTGTTTCTGTCCATGTAGGGAAGGCTGCTTTCAAAGGTGTCTGGAAAACACTCCAGATGTAAACTGCACCTAAACTAACCTGGACAATTAACGCACCTATTACAACTATCCAGCGATTTTGTGTTGTTTGTTCACTCATGTTTATAACCCTCCATTGTATTGTTTTAAATAAGAGCCGTGAGGTGTATCTCATTCCCACGGCTCTTAATTTATTCTTTTAAATAACAGTAGTCATAAGGAAATTAGTCTTTAAGTAATGCTTTTCTGCCTTGAACCAGTTCTTCAACGACTGTTGGGTCAGCCAATGTTGTTGTATCGCCTAGATTGTTGAGGTCATTCTCAGCAATTTTACGAAGGATGCGTCGCATAATTTTTCCTGAGCGTGTTTTTGGTAGTGCACGAGCAAACTGAATTACATCAGGAGCGGCAATAGGACCGATTTCTTTGCGGACGTGCATGACCAATTCTTTTCTTAGTTCTTCACTTTCTTCGATTCCAGCGACAAGCGTAACATAGGCATATAATGCTTGACCTTTAATGGGGTGTGGCATGGGTGCAACAGCCGCCTCAGCAACCTTAGGATGGGAGACAAGGGCGCTTTCAACCTCTGCTGTGCCAATACGATGACCCGATACATTTACAACGTCATCAATACGTCCCATGAGCCAGTAATCGCCGTCTGCATCTCTACGGCATCCGTCACCTGTGAAGTATAAGTTCTTATACATAGTGAAATAGGTGTCAATAAAGCGGTCATGGTCACCCCATGTTGTTCTCATCATTCCTGGCCATGGTTTTCTTATGCAAAGTTTTCCACCTTCATTAGCATCTACTTCTGTCCCGTCATCTCTTAATATTACAGGGTCGACACCAAAGAATGGTCTGCAAGCACTTCCTGGTTTGAGTGTATGTGCACCTGGAAGCGGTGTAATGAGGATTCCACCTGTTTCTGTTTGCCACCATGTATCTACAATTGGACAACGACCTTTACCAATTTTTTCATAGTACCACATCCAAGCTTCGGGGTTAATCGGTTCACCAACGGATCCTAATACGCGTAATGAACTAAGGTCATATTTTGCAGGCCATTCATCACCTTTTTGTATTAAGGTGCGAATAGCAGTAGGTGCAGTATAGATAACTGTGCACTTGAACTTGTCTACGATATGCCAGAAACGTCCTGCGTCTGGATAGGTTGGGACACCTTCAAACATTACTGATGTCGCTCCATTGCAAAGTGGACCGTAGACAATATAACTATGCCCAGTTACCCAACCTATATCCGCAGTGCACCAATAAATATCATCATCATGAATATCGAAAATGTATTTGTGTGATAATGATACATGGAGTAAGTAACCTGCAGTGCTGTGTACAACACCCTTTGGTTTTCCTGTTGAGCCAGAGGTATAAAGGATGAATAGATAGTCTTCTGCATTCATCCGTTCTGGTTCACAAACGTCACTTGCTTTTGCCATTAAATCGTCATACCATAAATCACGACCTTCTTTCATATTGCAGGGTTCGTCATTTCTTTTTACGACGACACATTTTTCAATGGAAGGTGTTTGTGATAATGCATTATCGGCGATTTCCTTTAAGTGAATAGATTTTCCAGAGCGTAAGGAAGTATTTGAAGTAACTAAAATTTTACACTCGGAATCAAGAATACGGTCACGAAGCGATTCAGCACTGAATCCACCGAAAACTACAGAATGGATAGCACCGATTCGAGCACATGCAAGCATCACAATTGGCAATTCTGGAATCATTGGTAGGTAAATGCAAACGCGGTCACCTTTTTTTACACCTAATGACTTTAAGACATTTGCGAATTTGCACACTTCTTTGTAAAGTTCTTCATACGTGATATGTTTCACATCTTCTTCTGGTTCGCCCTGCCAAATGATGGCTGTTTTCTTAGCGGTAGGCGTGTTCAAATGACGGTCAAGGCAGTTATAGGATACATTTAATTCGCCATCGGCAAACCATGTATGACGGATGATGCGGGCATCGGTATTCCATGTATATTCCAATGCCTTTGTTGGTTTTTTGAACCATGATAGTGTCTCAGCTTGTTCTAACCAGAAATTTTCACAATCATCAATTGACCGCTTCCACATCTGGTAATATTCGTCAAACGACTTGATGTGGGCTCTTTTCCGCACTTCTTCTGATGGTGGGAATGTTCTGTTTTCGATCATCAATGAGCTGATTGATTTTTTCTCTTCTGCCATAATACGTCCTCCAATTGGTTATTGGTTTAAGTTTTATAATTATTGTTACTTTTTGGTTTTACCTACCGTTCGTTATATAAATTATTGTAATATTTGTCAAACCTAAAAGTCAAAACGGAAGTAATCGGCTATTTCCCAATTATTACCCGCTGAATTCTATTTTTTATAAAGATTTTTATTGATTAGGGATAAATTTTGAATTATCGAGAGAACAATCATAGATGAAAGAAGATAATTTTTCTACTTTGTACCTGATGATTGTCAATTAGAGTCTTTCATTAAGATTTTTATATACTACATATACAAACCTTTACTTTTTCATAATCTTTCAAAAAACAATATTACTTTAACATTACACAGTATAGAAGAGGTGGAAAAATGGCAGAATCACAAAAAAAACGAGAAGTTATTTTGTCAGGTATTCGTCCTACAGGTCGTCTTCATTATGGAAATTATTTTGGTGCGATTCGTCATTTTTTAAAACTTCAGGAATCTGGAGATGCAATATGTTATTATTTTGTAGCGGATTATCATGCGTTAACTACCATTACGACCCGTGAGGATATTTATCAGAATACAATAGATATGCTCCGTACCTATGTTGCATGTGGTTTAGACCCGAATAAGTCGATTATTTATCGTCAGAGTGATTTGCCGTCGACGGCGGAGCTAACCCTTCTTCTGGGCATGATAACCAATATTGGCTTTCTTGAACGGGGCACGACATATAAGGACAAACTCTCCAAATTACAAGAAGATGCAAAGATTGATGGGAATCCACTTTCTTTTGGGTTATTGGGTTATCCTGTGTTGATGGCTGCGGATATATTAATTGTTCGTGCAGATAAAGTTCCTGTTGGTGATGACCAACGACAGCATGTAGAGATGGCGATTGATATTGCACAGCGGTTTAATAGTCGTTTTGGTGAGACACTTCATGTTCCGCAGGCAGTTGGTCGTGAAGCGTTGAGATTGCCTGGGTTGGATGGCTCGTCGAAAATGGGGAAGAGTGAGCATAATACATTAGACTTATTGGATGACCCTGATACAGTATTAAAAAAGGTTCGGGCAGTAGAAACTTCCACTGACCCCTTGCCTCTTCCTGTAGAGAGTAATGATCCAGACGCAATTATTCCTCACATGCCACCAGGTGTCGGTGTTTTATATAGACTTCTTTCATTATTAGCCCCTGAACCTTTATATCTTGAATTTGTTCAGAAATACCGGAATGGCGAGAAGTTTTATGGAAAATTGAAACAGGAAGTTGCCCGACTCGTTTCTGAATTTAATGCCCCGATTATAGAAAAGTTTCATCATCCAGAGAATAATAGAGATTATGTAGAAGCCTTTCTTCGTGCCAATGCCCAGAAAGTGACACCAGTGGCGTTAGAAACTGTGGAGGCTGTTCGTGAAGCTATGGGAATTGGTCATTCGTTATACCGTGCATAATTTCCATTTTGAATTTTTATTCTTAAATTTATCTGTTGCTATTATTCATTAATTATAATTATTGTATACTTATAAGACGTATTCTTTTATTGTATAGGTAGAAAGTGGATAACAATTTTTTTAACAGGTTTTACATGTTGTGTATTAGGATTAAAATAGTTTTACCTGTCCTACTGGTATATTTGTTTGTCTCAATTTTTGGTTGTTCTGATGTTTCACAATCGGCAAATTTAATTACACCGAGTAAAACATCATTAAATTCATATCCAGATATATTTGTTATAGTTATTGATGCTCTTCGGGCTGACCATTTGGGCGTTTATGGTTATACACGTGATACCAGTCCTTTCCTTGACCAGTTATCAGAGCAGAGTTTGATTTTTTCTCGTGCCTATGCTCCTTCTACTTTTACACGTGAAAGTGTTAGTGCTATTCTAACGGGACGTTATCCATCTTCTAATCCATGGGGAACGGGTTGGCGAGCTCAGGTTTCCCCAGATATTACGACTATTTCTGAGGTATTCAAGCAGAATGGTTATGAAACGTTCCTTTTTACAGACCAGCCTGCCCTTGAATCGTATATGTATGGGAAAGGGTTTAACCATGTTGAAGTATTGACTTCTGATTACGGTTTAAGTGGTAACGGTCCGAGGTTGGTAGAACAGCTTTTGAAGACCATAAATAATATAAATTCGGATTTGCCTATTTTTGCATATATCCATTTTTATGACCCTCATGACCCGTACGAACCCCCACCCTCTTATTATCTCCGTTTTAAGGATAAAATTTATCAACGGCCTTTGCGTGTGTATGATGATATTCGATTTCATTTAAATGAATTAGTACAGCAAGGGTTTGGTTCAGGAGACCCACGTTTTGATGATTTGATAGTTCGTTATGATGCGGAGATAGCCTTATCTGATGATTGTATAAAAACGTTATATCGTTCGATTGAGAAACTTCGTTCAGGAAAGAAATCTGTTTGGGTGGTTACTGCTGACCATGGAGAGGAATTTTTAGACCATGGTTTTGTCGAACATGCATGGCATTTATATTTTGAAACAATTCGTGTTCCATTGATAATTCATGCTCCTTTTATAGGGATAAAGAAGCGGTGGGTTCATTCAGAAACATCTCTTGTCGATTTATTCCCAACCTTAATAACACTTGCAGGTTTTAATTACATAGACAAAGGATGGGATGGCATTTCTTTACCTGTTGCTGATTTGTTGAGTGGAGAAAATGTACCTGAAATAGGAAACCGAATTATTTTTTCGGAACTGTATCTTCCAACGCGAACGATAGGCCGTTCATTGATACAAGATGGCTGGCAATATTTGAACTGGCAACAATGGCTTACATGGCAAGAATGTGTAGAATATGCCCAGAAGCAAAAGCAACTCCGTGATGAGTATGATAAAGGTATCCGCCATCCGATTCCATTTTGTGGTGAAACTAAATTTGAAGAGTTGATAGCCCCTAATGATAAAGGATTTCCAAGTACTTTTGTGCCCGTGACGGAACAAGAAGAGCGGTGGCGTATGTTTCGTGAAGCATGGAGAAAATGGTGTGCAAACCGACCTGAACCGATATCGGACCATGAAAAAATGAGGTTAAATCCACCACCTGTTAAGTCTGAAAACCAGAAAGAAGCAGATTCGCCAATAACACCTCAGATACAAGATAGTATCAATAATTCGGGGTACTTCTAATGGAAGAAAGAACCACAGATAAATTGCAGATAGTTTTACAAAGCGAATTTACTTACTGTCCAGTCATTACCAAAAAGGAATTCTTCTTTCCTTTTTTAATAGGTATAATTGTATGTGTTTTAGGTACATTGCCGTATTTATATGGTTATGCAATAGCGGGAGATGACCGTGTTTT
>JAIWNQ010000135.1 GCA_020216745.1 Candidatus Hydrogenedens sp. | reverse complement strand
TTTCTGCTCTTGTTGGGGTTATTGATGCTTTGTATCATGGGAAGAAAAGTGAGAAGGAAGGAATTTCAGGGGTTAAACGGTTATCTTTAAGTGGATGGTATGGAAATATTCAGACGAGACAGGGACAAAGTGGTAGTTTTAATTTTCGAAACACGAATGGCGAGACCGTTTCGGGAACATATTATATGAGTGGTTCACAAATCCGATTTAATATCGATTGTTATAGTTCGGGAAATAATGAGTATTGGCAGGGGAGTAGTAACCAATGGGGTTCAGGTAGTAGCATTAATATACGTGGCAAATCTGGTTCAATCACAGGTTCATCTTCATCTTTTGGTGATGATATGTATCGCTACCGATTTAATGCTCCTGACCGAGTTTATGATGTAGAAATCCGTAATACAAGTAAAAGTTCCCAAACCATTCGTGTAACGGGGAATAACACAACCCACTGCGGTTATATCAATTAACTGCTCCACTCATACTACGAACTGAACAGATAAGAACGAATTCTAAAAGTCTGTTTTCGGATTAATCTAAGGTTTCTTCACTTGATTCTTTTGTCTTTTTTACCGAATTTTTTTTTGTTTTCTTCGGTTTTTTCCCGACAGTTTCAGGAAGATTGGAATAAAAATATTTGCCCAACTCCAAGAGTGCCCCTAATTTAATCATAAGTTCATCATGTAGTTCCAGCTCATATTCTGCAATCTTTCCAAGAAAGTTTTCCCAGTCAGCATGGTCCCATGTGCCCTTTTGCTTGACAACAAATTTTGCTGCCTGCTCAAAAATTTGTTCGACAGAGTGTTTTGCTCCCATGATTCACTCCTTATCTTAATGGTTATATTGTATTAAGTGCATTATAGCATGTTATCAAGACAAATAAAAACAATTTTATAAACGAAACTAAAAATAATTATTCCCATCTTTATTTGCACATTTATACTATGAAGACAAACAAATATTTGTTGTAAAAGAAAACGAGAAAATGAGAATAAAAGTTGATAAAAATTTTTAAATTTGCCCAATCGTTATTGTTATATGTTATTATGTATAATAGACAGAGCAAGCCGTAGTTGAAATAAAGAGGATTACTATATGAAAAAGAGGTTATTTGGGTTTACACTTATTGAATTGCTAACCGTTATAGCTATTATCGCTATTCTTGCTGGCTTTACTTTTGCTGTTTTGCCTCGTATCCGTGAACGTGCGAAATTACGGCGGATGGATAATACATTTCTCCAGATACGAACTGCTATGACGGCGTATTTTACGGACCATAACACATATCCGCCAGGTTATGGTTTTGTAAATTGGCAAAAACGAGATTTTCAGTCTGGACAAATTCCTGATGATGAGTTATTTATGTTGAGACCATATACTGCTCTTTTGAAGGTTCATGGAAATCGTAAATATATGGACGAGTTTTCGGAAGGGTTTGATACCAATCGTGATGGTAGAATTAGTCTTATGGAATTTTTGCCTATGGGGTCAAAAAGTCAAGCAACGGGTGTGTATTCATTTCCGACAGAACTTTATCGAGGTAGTAACAATCCTGGGGGCGAGTTAAATCGATTGGCTGAGATGGACCAGCGTCCGTTTGTATATGCTCCTATAAATAAAAGGCAATTTCAGAAGGCACGTCGTTATTGGATAGAAAATGGTTATTTTTATGCTGAGGCATGGGAGTCAAATCATCCGTTACTTCAAGATGTAACTTTTCCGCCATCTGTTTATGATGCATTTGTATTAATCAGCGTTGGACCAGGTGGTTCAACAGGTGGTGTTGTCCCTGAACCGTTAGGTACCGAACCTCCGAGAGATGTGTATCATATTCTTGCATTAAGGACTTACTTTTTGGCTACTCGTGACTTAAATGATAATGGAGAATTGGATTTCCATTTTGAATCTCGAAGGAAAGGTGAGGCGGCGTTGGAGTATGAGGTAGAGGTAAAACCGGGCGTGAGACTTCATGCTACAAATAAACTGCCGAAAGCAGATGAAGCAAATAGTTGGGGTCCTTATATCTTTATTGTTGAATAAAAGCCATAAGATATTAATTATTCTGGTTTTATAAAACGGTAAAGTTCTCTTCCACGGATATTAAAGGATTCAATTCTTTTTTGGTGAAGCAGGTCTTTTAATAAAGGGTGTATGTTGGTTTCTTTTGTATTTAATGCAAATGATAATTCTGTAATAGAACAAGGATGCCGTTGTAGTATCTCTAAAATATCATTTGCTGAAATTATTTTTTCATCTTCTATTGGATTATTCTCAATTCCTGCTGGGTACTCTGCTATAACTTCTGCGGTAGGAGTAAATAGGGAAGAGAATTCTTCGAGTTCTGGTACAGTTAGACCTGAGATAGAAGAGTCGGCTGGCGGACGAGTTACTGTGTTTAGATGGATACGGTCAGGATTGATGCGAGCGGAACATTGAGCAATTTGAATTACTTCATCTTTTGTGTCTGTAATACCACGAACTAAAAGGACCTCTAACCATATTTGTCCTTCATATTCCTTCCGAAACTCAATTAGACCGTTTAAGAAAGTATCAAAGTCTATACCTGGGACAGGTCTGTTTACCCTCTGAAATACATATTCATTTCCTGCATCTAAAGATGGGCAAACCACATCTGCCTGTTTCAGTTCTTCTCGAACTTCTTGGCGGGACATTAACAACCCATTTGTTAAAACTACCACTGGGATAGAAGTTACTTTTTTTATTTTGGAAATAACCTGTCCCAATTCTAAACATAACGTTGGCTCGCCGGAACCGGCCAAGGTTATATAATCTGTTTTAGATGTCTGTAATTTTTGAAGCAGTTCCTTAATAATTACTTCCGGAGAACAAAATGATGCACGTTCCAGCGATTTACAAGTAGTAGGTCCTAATTGGCAGTAGATGCAATCTTGAGAACATGTTTTAAATGGTACCGTATCAATACCCAAAGATTTTCCCAATCTTCGGGAGTATACCGGACCAAAGACATAATTCATACTGTTATCTTTTTATGTGAAATTAAGGAATTACACCTTATTTTTTTATTCAGGTAATGAAATGGCTTCGGAAGGGCATTCATCGACACATGCACCACAATCACCGCATTTATCAGGGTCGACGACTGCCTTGCCGTCATCGTTTAAATGAATTGCTTCTGTTGGGCACACGTCAACACAACTACCACAACCAGTGCATTTTTCTGGGTCAACAATCGCTGCCATTGCTTTTACTCCTTATCTTGAATTTAAAATAAAAAACCTTATAGCGTATACAAAAATTCCCGACTAAACATATATGGGGAAGAGTAATGGTAATATTATAACAAAATTTCTTTGCTTTTTTCTAACATGGGTTTACTGTTATATTTTATTGAGTTTTGAGGGGAAAAATTTATAATCTTTTGGTTTGACGTATTGTCTTTATAAATTCATGTCCGTATCAGATTCATCGGGTTCTTCTTTTTTAAGGAATAAGGGAAGTAGGAGGATGCCTGCAATAAAACCGCCAATATGTGCCCACCATGCAACACCTGCAACATCTTCATTACTTGCCATTACTATGAGCCCATTCATTAATTGGATAAGAAACCATATAATTCCAAATACAATCGCAGGTACTGTTATAGAGTAAAGGTAAATGATAATAGGAACTACACACCAGATTCTTGCTGTTGGGTATAAGAATAAGTATGAACCAATCACGCCGGAGATTGCTCCGGATGCCCCGACACAGGGAACGGTAGAACTGGGTTGTGTTATTGTATGTATTAAACCAGCACTAATACCACATAGTAGATAAAAAATTAGGAAACGTCCATGCCCTATACGGTCTTCGATGTTATCCCCAAAAATCCATAGAGCCCACATGTTTGATATTAAATGAAGTAAGCCTCCATGCAGAAATTGATGTGTAATAAGCGTTATAAACCGAAAGTGAGCAGGAACTATTCCTAATATAGAAAACAGTTGTAGCAGTTTTTGTTCTTGGAAATCAAAATATTGAAAATAAATAAACGTGTTAAAAGCAATTAAAGAAATCACCACAATTGGTGTACTTTTCCGTGGATTATAATCTCTTATAGGAAACACAGTTTAACCAATCTTGATATTTTATTGTTCATTATTTTTTTTGGATTGTTTAAATTTTTCTAAAAGTTGTTTTAAGTTTTGTGCTTCATTTTTATTCATAATAAGGACAACACCATTTGAAACAGCCACAACCAGATTTTCTATACCTAATGTGGTTATTGTTATTGGGATAGTATCATCATTGTAGATAATAGAATTGTTGCTCTTTAAGCAGACTGAATTGCCATGAAGAATATTTCCGTTTTCATCCTTAGGCAAAACCCGTTCTAATGATGTCCATGAACCTAAATCGTCCCATTGAAATATTGCCTCTGCTACAACTACGTTATTTGTTTTCTCCATCAGGGCATAATCAATTGATATATCAGGTAGATTGTTAAATACAGCCTCTACCTTTCCTGAATCGTTGTTTATGACTGCATTTTTCATTTGTATGATGGAATCCCAATGAATGGGACTTGCTTTATGAAGTTCATTTAGAAATGTTTTTACGTTCCAGAAGAACATACCACTGTTCCAGTAGAAATTTTTCGATTTGATGTAACTCTTAGCAACAGTTTCTTTTGGTTTTTCGTGGAACTTTTTGAGGGGGTATATATTGATGTCATTAATATTAATTTTCTGTTCGTGTATGGCTTCGATGTAGCCAAATCCAGTTTCGGGGCGTGTAGGGGGTATTCCAATAATTCCAAGAACATCATGCGTTGCTACGTATTGAATAATGACATTTGCTACTTTGACAAAGTTCTCAAGTGGTTCAATCCGCTGGTCTGCGGTAAGAACTGCCATAGTAATATCTGTTAAGTCTTGTTGTTTAGCAAGTAAGTTCGCAAGCACAAAGGAAAGGCAACCAGCAGTATTTCTACGGCATGGTTCAGCAAGAATTTGGGAAGGTGGTAATAATCCTATTGTTTCAAATATAGGTTTAAGTTCTTTGGATGTGGCGATGTATATGTTTTCTAAAGGTGCAATTTGAGTAGCACGTTCTAAAGCATCTTGAATCAATGTATTATTATTAGTGCCGAATGGTAGAAATTGTTTGGGCTTGTTCGGTTGAGATAATGGCCAAAACCGTTCACCAATTCCGCCTGCCATGATAATTGCACATGTCTGGTTTGTCGGTTTTGTTTCTGATGGTTGTTTTTCACTCATTTTGTATCATCCTACAAAAGGTACATAATCTATTCATTATAACAAAGATGATTATTTTCTGATGATGTAGAATTGCTTCTTATTGTATTGCAAAATATTGTTCAATGGCCTCAGCAATAGCCTCTGCCATTTTCTGTCGCCAGACAGGGTCAGCAGAATTTTTTAAGTCTGAGGGATTGTTTAAATTAGCACATTCAACTAATACTTTCGTTGGTATCTCGGTATTTCGTAGGATAGCTGGAACAAAAACACTTCTTTTTGATTTACGTATTACATTTCGGATAGTTGGTCCTTCATTATGAATGGCAATATCCTTTCTACGTGCGGATTTTATTAATATTTGTGCAAAGGTGTTAGAACGAGCTTCCTCTTTGATAAGCTGAGATTTTGTGAGTGTTTTTGAACGATGTTCTTTCCATTCTTTATAAAGGTTGTATTGGAAACCTTTATTAATTGGTGGGATGTACTCTGTTCCATGTCGATAATTTGCACCAGGAATATAAACCATCAATCCTCGCATTGACGATTTATATAAAAAATCGCAATGGATGCTAATAAAAATCATTTTATCCCTCGAAATCCCTGCCTTTTCTTCTTTCCTCATGATGCTATTTGCCAAAAGCCACCGAAGATTTGCTGATGATGAAAAATCTTGGGGATTACAGGGGGGAGTTGTTAATACCCATTCATCAGTGTCGTGAATAAAAGTTCGTTGGTTGGTCGGTTCAAATCCTTGACGTTCATCTTTAAGAGTTATATAGGTTTTGGCTTGGGTTTTCTCTTCAAGATATTTTTTTAATCTGCATGCAATATCATAATTAACCTCATCTTCAAATATTTTTGCCCCATAGCAAGGAGCCCCATGGTCTTTTCCTCCATGACCAGGGTCGATAATCACTATTTTCCCTTTTAAGGTTGTTTTAACAGTGGAATCTTTTGTTTTTTTCTTTAACCGTTCTGTTTCTTTTTTTACTTCTTCGGCAACACGTCGTTCCTCTGTGTGTTTTGGCAAATAATTATCGCTAAGCATATCTAAAGGTATTTTTATAGATGTTCCGGGTTCTAATGAGCGTTCTTGAACAATTTTGCTTCGTTTTTTGATAATTTCACATGCTTTTAGAATGTCTGCATTTTCAGAGTAATCTGTGAATCGGGCAACGATGCGGTAAAGTGTTTCTCCCTGTTTTAGACGGTATACTGCATACTCTCCTTGGCTATCTTTTCCATAAGTAAGTTCGTTTGAACTTGTACCATTATCTTCAATTGGTGTTTGTGTTTCTATCTTTTCATCAGCGACCTCCAACGGAACTAATGTAGGATATGATGGCTGTTTTTGTTCCTTGATTTTTGGTTTTATTGATACTAATTTTGTTTTTAATTCTGGCACAAGATAATGTGAGGGGAAAAATATAGTTTCTTCTTGGTTTAAGGGTATTTTCACTTTTTTATTTTTCGGAGATTTTAGAATCTCATCTGTATGACCTGTGTCGCCTGTTAGAGCGAGTGTCCATAGATTTAATGAGGTATAATCAAACATATAACCTTTGGGAACAGTATGAGTCCAGCCCTCCGATTCTTTCAGGTCATCTTTGAATAAAGTCCAAAAAATATTAGGGTATAACGACGATTTAACTTTATTTAAAGGAATGGCACAGCTTTTTAGTTGTGAATATTTTTGAGCATCTGAGGGTGTCGCAAGAATAGAAGATAATGATTTGCTTAACGGTTTGTTAGGCATAGCAAAACATTCAAGAAAAATCTGATATGAAGGACGGCACACTGCAACGATGCCCTGCTCTAATTCTGCTCGAATTACTCCAACCTGACCCTGTATAGAACCAGTCAGGAATAGGTAAAACAAAATGGATATTAACAATCCTACCTTTATATTATTTACTCGTTTATCAATTCCAATCAATGCGAATCCTATTTCAAAATTAAACGTTTAAATTTCATAGAAATAATACATTACATTAGGGACTATATTCATCTTAAGAGAATCGAACAATATTATAGGTTGCTTTATGATGAAGCATTATTTTCAGAAAAGATTACAATTGTTGACCACTTACCTGAAATAAATCGGTAGAGCAATGTGATACTCAATACAAAAATATATATTGTTGCAGAAATCCATGAACCTAAAGCCCCCCATCCTAATACAAAGCCCGTAATAATTGAGAGAGGTAAAAAGAAACCATAGGCATTGAGTACCATAGCCCACATAACCCATTTGGTATCACCTGCTCCACGTAATGCACCTAAACAAACGATGTTAATTGCATCAAAGGCTTGGAATAGTGCTGCCAAAATGAGTAATTGGTGTCCGAAATGAATAACCTCTGTGTCTTTACTAAAAATGAAAGCAATAAGTTTTCCACCAAAAATAGCAAAGACCAACCCCATGCTTGCCATATACACAATGCATAAAAAAATAGCAACATATACTCTTTGACGTGCTACTCGAATCTGTTTTCTGCCAAGCCATTGACCTACAATTGCTGATATACCAATACTTACTGCTACAGCAGGCATGAAACATAAGTGCATGAAGCTAATTGCAATATTATGAGCAGCGAGCGGTACAGCCCCAAATCTGCCGATGATAAAACTGGTGAAGATACTCCAATTACAAATATCTAAGAACATACTTAAACCAGCGGGAATACCTATGCGAATTAATTCTTTCATTCGCCGATAGTCGAATCGACGATATGTTCGGGTTCGATAAGTTCGATGAATAGAAGGTTGGATAAATAGAATAAAAAGGAATAAGGTCTGAACCCACTGGGAAATAATCGTTGCTAAACTTGCACCTGCAATTTCCAACCGAGGAAAACCAAACTTGCCGAAAATCAGGAGATAGTTAAGCAATAAATTTAAGATGTTTCCTAATATTGCAGAGTACATTGGTATCCGTGGTTTACTAATTGAAGGGAAAAATGAAGCTAATGCAGAGCCCATTGCCATCGGAGGATAACCTAAAAGTCGTATACGGAAATAAATTAACTCCTGACGCGTTACCTCAGGACTATGTTTCATGAGGAGGAAAAGAGGTTCGGAGATGAGCCCAAGAATACCTGCAAGTAAAATTGACCCTAATGCCAAGTATATTCCTTGCCAGGTATATCTTGAGCAATCTTTCCATTGCTGACGACCATACGACTGAGCGACAAAAGTTCCTGAACAACCTACGATACCTAATAATAAGGTGCTTAATGTATAAGACCATATTCCAGCTGAACCGACTGCTGCTAATGGTATTGTTCCTAACCGTGAAACCATCCATTTATCGCAGAACTCCATGACCGTGTATGAGAGTGAACCTAATACAATTGGCCAGGACATAAAAAAAACTTCATGGACAGAATCCCACCATGAAAAAGGATTTTTTACATTTTCGTTATAATTGTTCGACATAATATTTATATAAAAAGATAGGTATTTTTTAATTTATGGTTTTTGTTGGTATGTATTATACTATTATGGGTAGTCTATTTATAAAAGATTAAAGAGGAGCAATTCATGGCTCGTGTTAAACTAAATATCCGACAGCCAATAAATCAACTTACTCTCAAGACGATGTTAGAGGCACGTGGACATATTATTTCTGAAGATGCCTCAGATATATTTATTACAGATGATTATGGAATAGCTCTACGGTATGCATCATCAATGCCAACATTAGTACTTGCTACTGCTCAACAAATTGGTGAGGCTGTTGAATTAATGAAGAAAGGTGTTTATGGTTATATCTTTATTCCATTTCAGCCTGATGAAGCATGTTTAATGATTGAACGTGCTTTAGGTTTATGGGGATTAAATAAGAGGAAGCTAAGGAATGAAGAACGTTCCCTAACAGAAATTGAAACCGAGGTTATTTTGCAAACGCTTGCTGAGTGTCACTTCAACCGTTCTAAAACGGCTCGTCGCCTTGGTATTGGTAGAAATACCCTCTGGCGAAAATTAAAAAGGATTAAAATGAACAGAAGGGCAGATTAATACCACCAGATAACATAAGGATATTTTTAATTAGCGAACACAATGTTATTTATTAGGTTGTGAACTATTGGGTGTTGTTGTCGGTGGCTTCATTGTACACTTGCCCTCAAATACAACGCCTTCGGCAATGCTTACCCGTGGGGCAGTAATGTCACCCATAACCTTACCTGATGCGGTAATCTCTAATCGTTCTGTTGCAAAGATGTTTCCCTGAACCTCTCCACTGACAATGACTTGAGACGCACGAATCTCCGCTTTCACTTTGCCGTTATCGTTTATAACAACAGTTTCTTTGCTGTTGATTTTTCCGATAACTTCACCTTCAATACGGATGGAACTTGATGAGTTAATATCACCGTTCACTACGGTACCTGGACCAATAACACTTGATATATTCATTTCATTAGGACCTTTCTTACGAACATCTAACATAACAATTTCCTATCTTTTTTCTTAACCTGGAAAAAATATCAAACACTACATTTGTTATCTGTTTAGATATTTTAATGGATTTGTAGGTCCATTTCCAACTCGAACTTCAAAGTGGAGATGAGGCCCTGTACTTCTACCTGAACTACCTACCGCTCCAATTACTTGTCCTTTTTCTATTTTTTGCCCAACATCTACGCTTATTTTGGATAAGTGAGCATACACTGTTTTAATGCCTTCCCCATGGTCGATAATTACAACATTTCCATAATCACCATCTCTTCCTGCAAATGTTACGACACCTTTGCCTGCGGAAATAACTTGTGTTC
>JAIWNQ010000134.1 GCA_020216745.1 Candidatus Hydrogenedens sp. | reverse complement strand
CATAAGGTGCAGATATATCAAGACCATCATGGTGTTTGATACGATGTGTAAATGGGTCACGACGATAACCAAAGTAAGACATTAACTTACCCATACGTCGTGCGATAGGCCAGCTGGTAGGTGTCCGTTCAATTTTGGCATTCTGGATTTCAATACCTTTTAATAAATCCTGCAAACCTATTTTACGGAGGGCTATCTCCTGCAAGAGTAAGTCAGCGGATAAGCGTCCAGAGCTCCGTAATAGTGTGGGTATAACAAAGGAATTTCGGCTTGAAGACATGCCAATATTGTGGTTGCTGGCTACTGGACCACCTTTTCCTCTTTCGTTGTTTGAGGAAATATTAGCCGTTGGGGCTTTGTATCTCGGGGTAAGTCCTGTTGCCTGGCGTGCTTTTGTCTCTATTTCTAACAATTCGTTTAATTGAGAGGTAATAACAGCGATTGTTGATTCATACTCAGAACGAAGCTGATTTTCTAACTTACGAAGGTCCTCTTCTGTCACAGGGTCTACAGGCACAGAATTGGTGGTTCCATTTCCTGTAGCATATTCTAAATTGCGATTAATTTGCTTCAATTGAGTAAGGTGAGTAGAAATGATACACTGCCGTGTGTATAAAAAGGAAGTGAAAAAGGTAAGAACGGCTATCAATACTAAGATAAATCCTAATACCCATGGAGAGAGTCTTATATGTATCTTTTCGCCTTCCTTCTTCGGAAGCCTAAGTATCGTCCATGATTTCACGCGCTTCGGCTCCTATGGAAAAAGGTTAATCCCTTCTCCTCAATTATTTTTATATGTACTCTTTGTCTATCCAAAATCTCATAACCTAAAATTTAACATTTCATTACCCTCAATGTCAAATGAAAAATTCAAAAAATTAAATATATGTAACATTTTCTTCGTATAATTGTATATATATGATAAATAAAGAGTTAACGAGAAGGAAAAAAATTTAAAACAAAAAAGGAGAACTTTAAGGTATAATAAATACGAGGTGGAAATCAAAAATAGATAATTGTTAGACATAAAACAAAAGGTTTTCTTCATAGAAGAGGGAAGAGGTGTGCCTGTGTTTTTTTATATTTTCAGTTTCTGTCAACAATTATTTTCTTTTCTAATTGTGATATAATTTGATAGTGTTACTTTATAAGGTTCTCAACGTAAACAAAGGAAAAGGATTATGTTGTCTCCACAGGCAAAAGATTTTCTCTATGACTTGCTTCAAACGCCAAGCCCTTCTGGTTTTGAGGTTCAGGTACAGGAAAAATGCCGTGAGTATATGAAGGATGTAGCTGATGAAATTTACAAAGATGTTCACGGTAATCAATTCTATGTTCTTAATAAAGATGCACCGTTTAGGGTAATGCTTTGTGGGCATGTAGATGAAATTGGCTTAATGGTAAACGCGATTGATGAGCAGGGGTTTATAAGATCTGTAGCTATTGGCGGTGTGGATATTGCTGTTTTACCAGGGCAAAGAGTTGTTATACATGCAGAGAAAGGTTCTATTTATGGAGTGATTGGGAGAAAACCAATACATTTAACCCCAGAGAAAGAACGAGACAAGGCATTTGAACTTCACGACCTCTGGATAGATATTGGTGCTAAAAACAGAAAAGAAGCAGAAAAGATGGTATCTATTGCCGACCCTATTACTTTAGATGTTCCTATTCGTGAGCTTAAAAATAACCTGATAACGGCACGTGGATTAGATGACCGTATCGGTGCTTTTGTTTGCCTTGAAGCGGTGCGGAATTTGGCAAAGCAAAAGGTAAAGGTCGCTGTATTTTGCGTTACGACTGTTCAAGAAGAAATAGGTTTGCGTGGTGCTATCACCAGTGCTTATGCTTGTGAGCCTCACACTGCTATTGCAGTTGATGTTGGTTGGGCAACAGACCATCCTGGGATAGATAAAGCAAGGTATGCTGAGATACAATTAGGCAAAGGACCAATTATAGATAAAGGTCCAAATATAAATCCGAAGGTTTTTGAAGGAATAAAAAAAGTAGCAGAAACAAATAAAATTCCATATCAACTTATGCCTGCCCCAAGAGCCACAGGGACTGATGCCAATGTTATACAACTTAGCCGTAAGGGGGTTGCAACAGGTTTGATTGGTATTCCTAACCGATATATGCATACCCCAGCGGAAATTATCTCTTTAAGTGATGTTGAAAATGCAATTAAACTGATAAAATATTGGATACTCTCTCTAACACCGTCTACAACCTTTATCCCATAACATGTGTAATTTAGAAATGGGTATTTCTTTTCTTTTTAGGTATTATCTAATGAGTTCTAAGTGAGATTTCTTTTTAACAAATTTATTTTGTTTAAATTTCAAAATTGAGACTAAGAAAATATTTTTGATACGACAAATGTGTTCGATTACAGCATATTGCGGTATTTTAGATAGATAATTTGTGAGTTGAAATTGATTTTTTTTCATGATATAATTATGGTCGGTTGCCGAGGTAGCTCAGTTGGTAGAGCAGCGGACTGAAAATCCGCGTGTCGGCGGTTCGATTCCGCCCCTTGGCACCATTTTTATTCATTAGATGTACAATTTAATATCCCTGCTTTTTAGTAAGCTGGAATAGCTCAGTCGGTAGAGCGGGTCACTCGTAATGACCAGGTCCGGGGTTCGATTCCCCGTTCCAGCTCCATCCTATAATTTATGTCCCTTTCAATAATAAAAATAATTGTCTAAATATCAATTAAAAAAATTTTTTCGTAGAATCTTAAAAAGTTGAAAAAAACAATTTTTAATCTGTATAATTAGTGAAAATAATCAATAAAATCAATCAAAACTATTGTGAGGATAAACCATGGAATCAAGACTTTCTTTTAGTACATCAGAAGTTGCGAAGTATTGTCATGTAACAGCAGATACGATTCGGAAATGGGCAGAAGCGGGTAAAATCCGTGTATTTAAAACTCCTGGAGGACATCGAAGAATTCGTAGGGATGATTTACTCCGCTTTTTGCGGGAGAATAATATGCCTATTCATGAAGATCTGGGAAATGCGGGAGTAAAAATACTTGTTGTTGATGATGAAAAGGCAGTTATTTCCGTTATTCGTAGATTTCTGGAAAGAGCCCAGACACCGTTTCAAATAGAGATGGCGATGGATGGATTTGATGCGGGACAGATGGTTGCAACTTTTCAACCTGAAATTATTTTTCTGGATTTGAGATTGCCTGGGTTAGATGGTTTTGAAGTGACCCGACGGATTAAATCAAATTCTGAAACGTCGCATATACATATAATTGCGATGACGGGGTATTATCAAGGGGATGTAGCGAATCGAGTGCTTGAATTGGGAGCGGATATGCTACTTCAAAAGCCGTTTACACCAGATGATTTGAGAAAAGCATTAGCAAAAGTGGGTATAGAAGTTAGTTAATTTCACATCTCTATTTTATATTCATCTTCTCGAAATGTAAGTAGATTATTCTATTAAAAATTAATGAGGTTTTTATTATCATGAAAATGAAGCCATTAGAAAAGTTAAATAAGTATGTACCTTTTGCGGGACCGTTAGTCCTTGTCATAATGGATGGGATTGGTATAGGGAAGCAGGATGAAAGTGATGGAGTTTATATGGCAAATACGCCGATGTTAGATGCTTTGTTTCAAGAGCCATTATTTGTGAGTCTAAAAGCACATGGGACTGCTGTAGGTCAGCCGAGTGATGAGGATATGGGGAATTCGGAAGTTGGGCATAATGCGTTAGGAGCAGGACGTGTCTTTGCACAGGGGGCACGACTTGTGAATGAAGCAATTGAGGATGGAAGGATTTACAAGGGGAAAGCATGGCAAAATATTATGGAGCGGGTTCGTCATGGAGGGACATTGCATTTTATTGGGTTGCTGTCGGATGGGAATGTCCATAGTCATATTAATCAGTTGTTGGCACTAATCAAACATTGTGCTGAGGAACGGGTTCCGAAGGTACGTGTGCATGTTTTAACTGATGGGAGAGATGTGGCTGAACGGAGTGCATTGATATATATAGAAACGTTAGAGAATGTATTGGCTGAATGTAATCGAAGTGGTTTAGATTATCGTATAGCCTCTGGTGGCGGCAGAATGATAGTGACAATGGACCGATATGAGGCGGATTGGCGAATTGTAGAGCGAGGTTGGAAAGCACATGTGTTAGGAGAAGGAAAACAATTTACATCAGCAAAAGAGGCAGTTGAGTTTTATTATCAAGACCCAACTGTAAATGACCAATTTTTAGGTGAATTTGTTATTGTTGAAAAAGGTAAGCCAGTAGGAACAATTGAAGATGGGGATGCAGTGATTTTCTTCAATTTTCGAGGAGACCGAGCAATAGAATTATCACGTGCTTTTGAGGAAGATAACTTCCCACATTTTGACCGTAAACGCCGACCAAATGTTTTTTATGCGGGTATGATGCAGTATGACGGTGATAAATTTATTCCCAAAAATTTTTTGGTTGAGCCTCCACAAATTGAAGGGACAATTAGTGAATATCTTTGTGCAACTGGTGTTAAAAGCTACGCTATTTCAGAGACACAAAAGTTTGGACATGTTACTTATTTTTGGAATGGCAATAAGTCGGGATATGTAGACCCTAATTTAGAATTATTTGAAGAGATAACATCAGACCAGGTGCCATTTCAGCAAAGACCGTGGATGAAAGCGGGGGAGATAACGGATGCGGTGCTGAAGCAGGTTGAAGCGGGGGATTTTAAGTTTATACGGTTAAACTTTGCAAATGGTGATATGGTTGGACATACAGGCATAGCCCCAGCAGTGATTATTGCAGTAGAGACGGTAGATTTGTGTCTTACACGGATATATAATGCGGTTAAAGCGGTAGAAGGTGTTCTTGTCGTTACCGCAGACCATGGGAATGCAGATTTATTATTTACGGAGAAAAAAGGCAAACGTGAACCACATGTAGCACATACATTAAACCCTGTGCCATTTATTATTAAGGATTTCTCGCAGAAAAATTCCTTCCGTTTAAGTGGAGTAGAAAAGCCAGGCTTGAGTAACGTGGCAAGCACACTTTGTAATCTTTTAGGCTATAAAGCCCCAGAGGAATACGACCCATCCTTAATTGAAATTGTTTAAGAGTCTGACCTGTCTGACCTGTCGGGCAAAACGTATTTCAATTAAATAATTGTGATAATAATTTTCTTGAAGTCTGGACAATTTTTATTCCAGCATTGGGTTCCATAAAACTACTGCGTGCAGTGAGTATTTCGTAACCTCCTTCATCAAAGGCTTCTGGTGTCGGACAGTATCCTGTGTATCCATTTGAAACTTCGGCAATCATGGTATATTTTGACGGAGATGATTTTTTAATATCTAATCCTAATCGGCAGAATAATTCTGTCGGGTTACACACAATTGCTAAATCGCCAATTCTTATAGCAGTAATTTCAACATCGACATTACCACCCATTTGATTTTTCATTTTTCTTAACAACTTAATTTCTCTATCGTATACTTCTGATTGGTCAGAACCTAAACCTATTTTTACATGATATTTCTTTTCGTCTATATCGCGGATAGGAATATGAATAGTTTCTGTTGCTGTGGCTATTGTTGCAGTGTCTTGAGGTTTTGTCCATAAGTAAAGTTGATATACTTGACAAGCAAGAGTTTCTCCTATTCTCTTTGACCATTCCGGACCGGATTCGGGCGGTTCTTCCTCTCTCAGATTATTTATTTGTGTTACATCACCACACGCACCATTCAGAAAGGCGATTGAAACTGTTTCCCCCCATTGTTTTCGTAAGAAGTCACGAAGATAATGGATATAATCGGCTGAGTAAAAAGCACCACTGAAAACAGTGCCATGCAAGGCATAATTAACAACAGCACCTAATAATGTCCCGTCTTCTTTTGTAATAAACATTGCTAATACCTGCGGGTCTATGGGTCCTGCAGGAGCGATAATCTGTGGATTTTTACGGCCTGGGTGTGTTACTACCGTTCCATCCTTCATATAAAATCTACGATTGAATGCAATCCCTTCCTGTTCCCCTTCTGCAAAGGCTATTTTTACTTTTGTAAGATTATTCCATGCTGTCTGGATACTTTCAATAATTTTTGTTTCAACTAAGGAACAATATTCGGGGTCACGTTCAGATAAAAATACATCAATGATAGGACCGCCATGATGTGTATGGGATGCGGAAATAATGATGTTTTTTGCAGGTATAGGGGTTATTTTTGAAACTTTTGTCCGTACATTTTCTACGATGTCACTCGGAATAAACAAGGCGTCGATAGCAACGATGGCTATTGAGCCACTTTCATTTTTTAGAACAATTGTGTTTAGTTCCAGAGGATCATGAGTACCTTTAGAAATAGATTTTTTGAAACCACCAGGCATTTCTTTTCCTGGTTCAGGGGTAATGTCCACAGTTGCAGAACCAGCATACAATCCTTCATCTGCACATAAAGGGAAAGACATCGTAAGTATTGTTATCAGGAGAAATGAAATGTGAATTGTTGTTTTAATCATCTTCTATATTCCTTCTATTAATATCTTATCTCTATAGTTGAATCTCTTAATATAACTTTATTTGCTTAATTTTTATTTGACTCCAATCGTTCTCCTTCTCTGATGATATTTTTTCTTGGCCAAGGCAACATAATAGGTTTTAAAGTGAAAGCAGTGAGAAGAGTTATGGAGCCTTCAGCTGTTGCAATTTCAGCAGGAAAACGAGGATAAATAACAGTTCCTGGGGGTACAGGAACCTCTTTTTTATTTACTCGAACGCGAGTGACATATACATTTTTATTATTATGAGAGAAACGTGGCACGATAGTTTGAGATAAGGCACGAATTTGTCGGTCTATTTCAATTGCTGGGACATCCCACTGAATAATTGCATCGTTTAGGGTAGGTTTTGGGTCGTAGGTAGCGTTTTCTGGGTTTTGTGGTTCGCCATGGAGGCCTTCTTGCTCGATACGATTGATAACATCAACAACCATTTCCCCAGCAAGTTCTGACGCCTTACAATAAATGGAATATGCGGTATCGGTATCTGTAACAGGGAACGACTTCTGTTCGATGATAGGGCCAGTATCAATTCCTTCGTCCATAATGTGAAATGTTACGCCAGTTATGGGGTCACCTTGCCGTACTACTGCATAAAACGGATTTGGTCCTCGATGTCGCGGTAGTAATGACGAGTGAACATTTACACATCCGATGTTAGGTAATTTTAAAAGGTTCTTTTTATAAATAATACCAAAACCACCTGTTAAAATAAGGTCTGGTGATATATCTTTTAGTGGTTGTAAATCAGCGTCATCCATTTTATCAATCCAGTACACAGGTATGTGATTTTTTTTAGCAAAACGAAGAATGCTGTCTCCTCCTCCGAAATGTCCTAATACAGTAGAATAAAACAACCTTTTTAGTCCTTTTGCCTGTCTGCCATTTTGAAGTATGCCGATAATTGTATGACGACTATTCAATAATGGAGTAGCAAGACATACTCCTAATTTTCCTGTGCCTGCTAAAAGTATCCTCATTAAAACACCTTTTTAGAATCGATTAATATCGTAACTGGTCCATCATTAACCAATGAGACAAGCATGTGTGCTGCAAATACACCTGTTTCAACGTGAAATCCTTTTTCGCGAACAGTCTGGACGAACTTTTCATAATAAGGCACTGCTTTTTCAGGTCGGGCTGCAGTGCTGAAAGAAGGACGTCTTCCGCGTCGACAATCTCCGTGAAGTGTGAACTGAGAAACAACTAACATTTCACCTTTTACATCATATAAAGAAAGGTTAAATTTACCTTCCTCATCATTAAAGATTCGAAGTTCCGTTATTTTGTTTACAGTATATTCGATATCTGCCTCTGTGTCTTGTTCATCAACGCTTAAAAATACAAGTAGTCCCTTACCGATTTTACCAACGGTTTGATTATCAACATCGACACTTGCAGAAGTTACTCTTTGAACAACGGCTCTCATATACTCCTTTCTAAGCAAATAAAATAATTGTGTTATACTTAATTTAATACCAAAATGTTATTTTTATTTAATTATAGTTATCATGCGTATAAAATAAAAATTGGAATATGGATAGCCTAACAAGAATAACAGAAGATATAAATTACCTTGCAGGAACGACCTTTACACGTCGATATGGAACGGAAGGAGAATTGATAGCCTCCGAATATATCCGCAATCGGTTATTGGAAATGCAAATTTTAACGAAGGTGGAGCCATTTACATGTTCACGTGAATCATATCAGATATTTTCACTTTACTGGATAGAGTTTATCTTTGTTTTTCTGTTGTCCTTTTTTATACCTATGGCAGGATTTATTTATGGACTATTGGTTATTTTCCTCTATTTCTTAGAACTGGTAGGTTATTTTAGTTTGTCCCAATATCTTTCAGAGTTTCAGTCTCAAAATATCCATGGAGTTATAAAAACACAACACGATTTTGAGGAGCCAAAATGTAGAATTGTTTTCCATGCAAATTATGATTGTGGTGTATCCCATTTTTTGTATTCTACATCTGTAGTGCCATTTTTGCCCATGATTCATAATGCTGTTGTAATAAGTATGCTTATTATAGTTGGAACAAGTTTAATAAATAGTTTGTTTGGAAAAGGTATAGAGGACAACACTATCATCTTGTTGTTAGAAGTTGGTGCAGTTATTTTTCTGGCTACATTAGGGCTGATAACCTTTATTTCAACATCAAATCAAGAGGATACTCGTGGAGCCAACTTTAATGCATCAGGGGTTGCCAGTGTCCTTGCTATTGCGGAGTATTTTTCAAAACAGCCAATAGAAAATATAGAGTTACATTTTTTGTTTACTGGTGCTCATCAATGTTGGATGTCAGGGCTGAGGCATTTTTTGAAGACCAATCATATTTCTAAAACCGATTCATTGATTATAAATATTGAAGGAGTAGGTACTGGAGATTTATATGTCCCTCTTAAAGAACAAACTGTTTTTTCGTTTTCTGTGGATAAACAATTAAAGGAAATTATAGAAAAAGTTGGGGCTAATTATGGGGTTAAGACAGTAGAACATTTACAGATACCGACGTCGTCATATATCACATTAGCATGGGGTTATAAAGGTTTTACAATTATAGGTTTGGATAAGGAAGGGAACCCTGTTTATTTAAATCGCCCTGAGGATACAACATTGAATATAGAAGAGAAGCAGATAGATACATCAGCGAAATTTGCATGTTCTTTTGTGAGAGCATGGATTGGGAATAATAGGTTTTAATAAACGTTATTATATTTATTACAATATAAGACCACAGATAAATAGAAGGAATGTTTATATGCATGTAAATCCGAATATTTTTCGTGAATATGACTTACGTGGGATTGCAGGTGAAGATTTAACTGAGGATATTATGGAACTGTTGGGGAAAGCGTATGTTGCATATATGAAAGCGAAACGGGCAGTCCGTAATAACCTTGTAGTTGTTGGTAGAGATGGTCGGGTTAGTAGTAAAAGTTTTAGCCGTGCTTTGATTGATGGGATTACAGAGGCGGGAATGAATGTCATTGATATTGGTGAAGTACCAACACCTTTAACCTATTTTGTAATGAATACGCTTAACGTGGATGGTGGGTTAATGATAACAGCGAGTCATAATCCTGGAGAATATAATGGGTTGAAAATAGGTGTTGGGAAAACAACTATTTATGGGGAGCAAATCCAGGAATTCCGTAAGTTTGTAGAGGGCGGTAATTTTCCTATTCGTAAAAAAGATGTGTGTGTTACGAAGGTAGATATTGTGCCAAAGTATGAGAAACGAATATTAAAAGATATTAAATTAAAACGAAAATTAAAAGTGGTTGTGGATGCAGGTAATGGAGTTGGCGGTGTAGTTGCGGTTCCATTATTTAGAAAATTGGGTTGTGACGTTATTCCTTTGTATTGTGATGTGGATGGTAATTTTCCAAATCATCATCCTGATCCAACCAAAGAATCTAATTTGAAGGAATTG
>JAIWNQ010000126.1 GCA_020216745.1 Candidatus Hydrogenedens sp. | reverse complement strand
AAAATGGGCACTCTTGATAGCGTGGTATTATCAATCCCTATAGCTACCATTCTAAATCCTATGGCTTGGGAACCATGGGAATTTGATATATTATCTCTAATACAACAGTTTAGTGGGGGTGAAAATCCAATTATAACACTGAATATTAAGAAATTAGGGGCAGGAGATAACACAGTCTATTTTGATGATTTTGTGCTATTTTTAGATTTTAATCTTTTACCTGATGTGCCAATACCGATTGTATGTGGTGGTTTTGACGGTGGGCTTTGTGCGCCATGGATTGGCGTAGGGAATTGGGCGATTGTTAATGACCCTGTAGAAGGTGACCAATGTTTAATGTTAGGCCCTTCACCAGAGCAGGTAAGACAGGTTTGGCTTGAATTTTATGTAAAGACAGATGTATTCAGTGGAAAATCAACTGACCAATTAAAAATTCTTTTTGATGGAGTTATGCCACCGTTACAATTGCTTGCTGAATTGAGTCCTGGAAATTGGACACCGCTGATAGAATACAGACCCAATGCGTTTCCTAATACAGACCAATACACACGTATTTTGGCTGAAATACCATCCGGTCTAACTAATGATAATAGTCCACATAGAGTTTCATTTATTAGCCAGGTGGCTCCTTCTGCGGTATCACCTGATAGTCTTGACCCTAATACGACTGTTTTCTTGTTAGATGATGTAAATTTTCTTGTAGGTTCTATAACTGATTTAAGACCACCTGAACCGGGCTATATCATCCCTAATGGAAATTTTGAATCGGGTGTTGATGGGTCTTGGATATTAACAACCACACCTGTCATCCCCGAAAGAGATATTAATGATGTAATTGTTCCAGAAGGTGGATATACAGCCCCTTGGTGTGCACACTTGGGTGATGTTCCACCAGCAAAAATCTCATTTTTTGTAAAACCAGTTAATATAGTTGCTCCAACAGATTATTTTGTAGTTTGGTTAGGTGACAATGAAAATATAACAGCAAAAGTAATTTATGATTCTCGTGTAAATGGGATGCCAGCCTTAGGAGTATGGACAAAGATAGAACGTTGGCTTACACCACCTTTGCTTGGTGAAGGTGATAGTAGTTTTGAACTTCATGTAAAGGCTCATATTATTTCTATTTCACCAGGAAACTATATTTTATTTGATGATTTTTGTGTTAGTCCTTATGGCGGTTTAGGTAGTGTCGTTAGTCCCAATGATGTTTGTTACCAGAACGCTATCCAGAATCCATCTTTTGAAATAGACCCAGATACGTATTGGAACAAGAATGCAATTGCATTGGCTATGGGTCCTATCCATTGTTATGACCTAAATTCTTCAGATTGTACCCTTCCCGAACCTCCTATTACAGGCATGAGAGCTTTGCGATTTTCAGGGATTGATATGAAGCCATCATTAATGTTCTGGCTTAAAATTGTAGATGCAACGGATGACTCAGAATCGGAATTAGAAATTTTGATTGATGGTCAAGTTATAAAGGCAATAAGAGCAAACGATAATACGTTATGGAATGGTTATCAACCTATCACAATTTGTGATGAATTAATTCCATTTTTAGATATGGCACAGCATCGTTTAACAATTCGAATAAAGCCGGAATGTTTGAAAGAACCTGTAAAATATTTGATAGATGATTTTTGTTTCGGATACAAGGTGTTTTTAATGCAGAATGCATTGGTATGTTATCCCAACCTTCTTTTGGACCCAAGTTTTGAAGCAGGCTATTCTACACCATGGGAAGTATTACCTGACAACAGCATTATAAAAGGTGGTCCAACTGGTTTCCCCGAGGCGCATACCGGTGTGTGGTATGTAGAACTAAAACAGAAACAACCAGATATCCGAGTTTTATGGCAAGAAGAAATTAATATCCCAACATCAGCCGATAACCTCCAATTCATTATACGAGTTTCAAAAGGCGACTTCCCGGAAAATAGTAAGATTAGTGTTTATTGGGATACTCTTAATGGTACACCGGTGTGGTCTGCCACTGCAGATGATTTTCCTGATGGTCAATGGATTCTCGAAGAAATCCCATTACCTTATACAACTAACCCCCATATTTTATACTTTGTTTACGAGAATTGTCGGACTGCACATCCTTCAATTTTCATGATTGATGATGTTGCTGTTGTTCGTAGTAGATTCCCATTAATCGAGGTGAGACCTGGTGGAGATTTATGTATCGAAAGTATTTCCTTAACGAAAGGCTCCACTGGAATTTTAAATTCAGGCGGAGTATCAAAGATTTATAGGTGTTTCATAGGTCCTTTCCTTGATGATGGCATCACAGTTATATCTGGTAGTGAAGCAAGTATCTCTCAGACAGTTATTCATGGAAATAACATAGATGGGGTCGTAAATCAAGGAACAGCCGTTATTTTACAAAGTACAATTCGAGCAAATGGAGGGAAAGGTGTTGTAAGTAAGGGCAACGGCGATACAAGTGTAATAGCATCGTTAATCTGGGAGAATCGGAGCGGAGGGCTTATTGCTGAGTCTGGTGCTACGTTGAGAAGTGGGTGGAACTTGGTACATCCAGATGTTACAAGTGGTGTTACTCTTATTGGTTCGCCAATCGGGGTTTTTCCGTCTACGGTTTTGTTTGTTGATTATCCCTGGACAGGTAAATTAAGAACTCCTATTCCAGCCATGGTATCACTTGATACAATAATCAAGAATTATTTGCCATCATCAATGCGAACATACATTGTAAATTCTGGCTGTGGCGAAACAGCCAATCTATATCCTTTTGTAGATTTTGAAAGTGATATGAGAAGTCTTATTAATGTTCAAGTAAGTGCTGATGAAGTGCCTATTGTAGGAACAATTTTATTCTGGACAATGTGCAAAGTTAGTCCTGTCTTGCCCCGTCAAATAACAGGAAGAGAGAGAGACATTGGAATAGGTAATGATTTTAATGTTGATATAAAAGTTGTTGGAGATATAACATTATCTGATTCCATGTTGTACCTCGTCCCTGAAGAATATGTGCCTTATGTCGTAGGAGCAGTTGACCAACTTGTTCAGATAAATAAATTACCTGCGGAGTTAAAAAAGCCTGTTGAGATAACAGATATTTCGGGGAAAATAGGAAGAGCAGAATTTGTTATTAATAATTTGTTTTTATCTGATGATGACGGAATTCAATTTACAACCAATGGTAGGGCACGACTCTTCTTGAGAGTTGGACAAATCCTTATAGGAATTTATTCTGAATATGGAACTTTAATGCGTCTGCCCCCAGCTGATACTGAATTTATTATAGATACCATACAGCCTCGTTTGAGGGAAGATTTGTTAAGTTATACAGCAGGAGGATTCGTTTTCCAGAATAATGATATAGTTTCACCGCCTTCAGGTTTTACATATCCACCCAATTGGTGTCCTGATATATTAAAACCATTGGCGTATAGTAGTGGAACGTTAGGACAGGTAGCACATATATTCTTCAATAATAGAGAACCTCTTTCATTCGCTCTGCAATGTGCATTTTATGACCCTTACCCTGTGGATATTGCTGGAAACGTAAGAAGTGTTGAAGTTTCAGGTTTTAATAATAACAGAACGGATGTAAATGTAACAGGAAGTAGTCCAATTTTTGATTTAATTGCAAATGGGCCTATTTATGAAGGTTTTGAACCTTATCCGCCGGGATTAGGTTGCGCATATATTGTTTTATTGAATGATGTAGATAGTGTCTTGTCTTATTCAACACAACCTTCATTGATTTACTCTATGACATACGATACGGTGCAAACAGAATATACCCAGCCATGGCAAACAGCAAGAACCGTCTGGCAGTGGTTGAATTTGTTATTTGGTATAGATTGGCATATACGTGTTAAATTTGGGGTTCGAGACCTGTCAGGTAATGTTTTATATGAGCCGGCTAACTTAACACAAGGTGAACTTAATATATGGTGGATGATAGACCCTGACTTTGAGATAACTACCGCTCCAAAATTTGGTGAGTGGACAAATAATCCACAAATAATGTATAAATTAACACGTAGTGTTTCGCAGAAACCAACTAATGCAGACCCGTGTTTGTCTATAGTTGGGATTCGTGTTTGGACAGCCCTTGACCCGTTTAACTACGAAACAACGCAATGGATACCTGTGGATGTATTTAATAATAGATGGGGCTGGATAATTGATAGAGAAAGTTTAGATAAAAATACACCTATTGTATTCTCGAATGGAGGTATAACAACTCTCGGCAGTGTTATAAGTGATAGAAAATATTGTGGTGCTTTGTTAATGGCTACAATGACAGGAGCTGATGAGGCTGGAAATGTACGACCTTTACCTACTGTATTATTAGGCAATAAAGTAGATGCAATAGGGACATTAACGGCAAATGCTGTTCCATTAGCAGTATGGCGAAATCCATGTGATTTTGATATTGATACGAATTTGCAAGTAGATACATGGTGGAATCGTTGTACCGCAGATTATCCAACATGGAGAGAGGTCAATTATAACTTTGGCGAACGAGATTTTGGGGCAGTCCAACGTGTCCCACTTCCTCTATATGAAGATGCATGTAATTATAGAGTCGAAATGAAACTGAAAATGTCTATTGTTATACCTACTCAGGGTTATGCAATTAGTCAATATGGTTTTGATGTGCAAATATTTGAAGATTCCAATTTGGTGGCGGGAGGAACTGTATATCTGCTTCAGGGGGCTACAACAGCAGAAATTTATATCCCGACAGATTTTATGAACCCACCTAATGATAATCCAACATTCAATCTGAATTGGTATACCAGTGTTAGCAATTTTTTGAATGCCCCACCGACAAAATGCGAAGGATTACCTGCAGATAGATTGGGTGATGAAGGTTCACCAGAAAAAGGCTACAGAAAACGTGATGTAAAGTATGATATTGTAGTGCGTGCTTTTGCTCAAGATATTACTACAGGTGCTTTAATAACTGACTCAACACCAACAAAAGTATCAGTAACAATATATCCACCTGTAGGAGATACTGAAAGAGCAATAACAGCACCCTCACAGCCGAAAGATGAACAGAAAATAAAGTTATTCATACATGAATAAAATTTGCAATAAAACCAAGGTAAATATATAATATAAAAGTAATAAGTAAAGAAGTAAAAAGAAGTTTAACTCTGGCTGCTGTAAAAGATGATTGCCTATATGACTCGGGTTATTTTGTGGGGTTGCTTAGGTATTTTTATCATCATATCCTGTTTAACTTCATGTTCATCAGAAAAAAAACAAGTTGAATTAAGTAGTGTTACTATTGAAAGTTCTCCAGAACAGGAAGCGATTGTTGTTATTCACGGTGAAGAAAAAGGTGTAACACCTCTTACATTAACTAATATTCCACCAGGTCCTCTTGAAGTTATTCTTAAAAAGGAAAAATACCAAAGAACGGTAGAAACGTTGATACTCCCTCCGGGGGAACATTCTCATTTTACTATTGAGTTGAAGCCATTACAAGGCTATGTGACTTTTGAGACAGAACCAGCTGGTGCAGAAGTATTTCTTGAAGGGGTAAAGATTGGTAAAACACCTATTTTACGACATCCTGTTGAAATTGGTCATAGAAGATATAAAATCGAACTGGTTAACTATTATCCAGTAGAAGGAGACCTTGAAGTTCGTGAAGATTTTCAGTATCCCATAAAATATATTTTAAAACCAATGGAGGGAACCCTAAATATTCTTTCACGACCAACCAGTGGGATTATAAGAATAAATAATGTTCCCCAAACACAAAAAACACCAGCCCAATTTCAACTTGCACCAGGAGAATATTTAATCAGCGTTACTGCACCAGGTTTTTTAGAAGAACATACAAAATTAGTTTTGGGACCTAATGAGGAAAAGTCGATAACACTTGTACTGAAAGTAGGAGAAACCCCGCCTGGGATGGTTCTTGTTCCAGCAGGTGAATTTGTTATGGGCGAAAATGAACGTTCTCCAGATGAATCGCCAAAAAGAAAAATATTTGTTCCTGCATTTTATATCGATAAATATGAAGTAACGAATGAGGAATTTAAAAAAGTTTTTCCAGACCATAATTTTGCAAAAGGGCAAGAAAGACATCCTGTTACCGGTGTGTCATGGGACCAGGCAACGTCGTATGCTACAAGAGTAGGAAAACGTTTACCTACGGAAGTAGAATGGGAAAAAGCTGCCCGTGGCGAAGATGGCAGAGAATACCCATGGGGTAACGACTTCTCTTCAAGCCTATGCAATTCAAAAGAATCAAACCTTGATGCACCAGCCATTGTAGGAAGCTATATTGGTGGAGCTTCTCCTTATGGATGTTTCGATATGGCTGGAAATGTTTATGAGTGGGTCTCTGATTGGTATCAACGTTATGAAGGGAATCAATCAGTTAAAAAAGAATACGGACAGATTTATCGGGTATTGAGAGGTGGCTCTTTTATGACAGATAAATTCGATGTTAGATGTGCACGTAGACATTTTGACCGAATGGATGCTACACGAGCAGATTATGGTTTTAGATGTGTGAAAGATGTCCCATCTGTTCTTAGTGAAGAGGGAAAAAAGTAATCTTTAAAATTTGTATACGGGGTAAAAAATTATTAGAATAATATGCTAAAAGAACTCATAAATAAATATAAAAAAATAAATAATTTTTGTCAATAATTTTCTTGACTTTTAAACTCATTTGTTATACAATTATTAACAAGGATATTATAAGTGAAAAAAATGAAACCTTGGAAAGAATTTACTTTATGGTAAAAAATATATTACAATAATATGATAGAAAAAGGATTAAATAGTTAAAGAAAAGTTATGTCAATATATTCGACACGAAGAGGTAAAAAAAGAGTTGTTCTTGAAATAGGAACATCTGCGGTTAGGCTTTGTGAATTTGTAAAAACAAAGAATGGCTTGCAGATAGTAAAGTATTTTGAGAAACCAGTCCCGAATGATTTTAGAATGAATGAAGAAGAGAGAAGAGATGTAAGAAAGAAGGCAGTAAGTGATTTATTAAAACAGGCTAAAATTAGGTCTAAAAAGCTAATTATTGCTGTTCCTGGGCAATCTGTATTTGTTCGTGTTCGTTCGCTACCACCTGTATCAGAAAGGAAAGTAGACCAAATTGTTCGTTATGAAATACAGCAACAAATTCCATTTGATTTAAAACAAATTGCAATTGATTATCAAATATTAGACCATCCGGAAGGCGGTGGTTATGAAGTATTAATGGTTGCAATAAAGACTGATGTTGTTGATAAATTTTTATCGGTTCTTGATGGATTAAAACTTCAGCCAGAAATTGTAGATGTTATTCCTTTTGCCTCATATAGCTGGCTTAAATATGTGGGCGAAATCCATGCTCATTCAGAAAGTGTTGCTATTATAGATTTAGGTGCTTCTACAACAAATATTGTGGTAGAGCGAGATGGTATTTTCCGTAATACTCGAACCCTCAACTTGGGTGGTAACGATATTACGCAAGCCATTGCAGATACTTTTAATATTCCATTTGAAGAGGCAGAAAGAATTAAGTGTGAAAAAGGTTTTGCTCCTACTGGAAATCCACAAATTGATGGTAAGGGAGGCGAAGCCATTGGTAGGGTGTTGAATCGGTTAGTAAGTGAAATACAACGTTCATTTTCATATTTTCGTTCTTTGCCAGGTGGAAGTCAAGTTATGCGAGTGTATCTTTGTGGTGGCAGTTGTGCACTCCGTAATATAGTCCCATACTTACAACGTGCTCTCGGAATTGATGTGCGTATTGCTCAACCACTTAGCGGTATTACTATTGGTCCCGATGCACAATCTATTGTCCAGCATCCAGAAAGGAGTTGTGTTGTTCTCGGTTTGGCTCTAAGGAACTGGGAGTCCACCGCTTTAGAAATTAATTTAATACCTCCGCGAATTTTAGAGATGCGACGGAGAAAAGAACAAGCCATATATTGGGCTTTGTCCATGGTAACACTTGCTTTGATTATGGCGTCTGTCATTCCTGTGCATGCGGCACAGAATAAATTGGTTAAACAACGGATAGAAGAACTTCGTCGCTATGTGCAAATGTATGACCCGGAAGTGGCACAAAACCCAACAATTACATCTCCATTAAAACAAAAATTAGCAGAAGCAAAAACAGAGATAGAAGTATTGAAAAAGAAAGTTGATACCCTTGATAGAGGTGTAAAAACCAGACGATTTTGGTTAGATGAATTATCATTGGTTCTTTCTGCAAGGCCACCCCGAACAGATAAAGATGGTTTGTGGTTCAGTTCTGTAGAAACTGTATTGATACAAGAACCACAAGGTGGACAGATGCCAGCCCAGATGAGGAACGTCCCCGGAATGGGAGTGCATCAACAAACGCAACAACCACAATTTAATATAACCGGTTTCCCGGGAATTGGAGCGAAAGGTGCAGTTGTTGGTGGTTTTGGGTCGGGAAGAGGAGGTATCTTTGGTAGAGGAGCAGAACCAGTAACTCCAACACCTCAACCGCAAGGACAACAACAGCAACAACCTTTACCTCGCGCTAATGGTTTCCGAATTGCGGGGTTAGCCACTTCAGACATAATAATAAAGAACTTTGTTGAAAATTTGAAGAAGGTAAATCAAACCCTTCCTGATGGTATGGTCTTATCTTGTAAAAATGTTATTTTTTCAGAAGCCAGTGTACAGGTTACCACATGGGATTCCCTTTATAATGCACAGACTGCTTTTCAAGGAAGTTCGGGTATATCAGGTCCAGGTGGACAACAGCGTGGATTAGGTATGTATTCCCAACAAACAGGTCAAACAACCGCCTTCTCACCTACAGGACAAAATCTCTTTACATTTGTGGTTACCATTCAGTTTCAAAAAGCTATGGCTACTGATGCAACACAACAAGGTGGAGGAGGGGCACGATAATGAACATAACTATTTCACGAGGAACCATTATCTATATTACTGTATTGCTATTATCTTTTCTTCTTTTCGCTGGCATCTACTATTTCTTTTTACAAAAGCAATTGGCAGAATATAAAAAAGATGAAAATTTAAAAAAGAATTATGAAGCGGCGTTAATGGATTTGGAACAGACCTTTTCTCAGACCGATCCCGAAGTGTTAATTAGAGAATGGCGAGCCCAGGTTGTTCCATGGGAAGAAACAGTAAAACAAAGATCTGCATTTTTTAATTTAAGTAATTGGACAGAACATGAAGTCCCACCAAAAGAAGGAGTAATACTAAAATTCTGGTACGAAGAGCAAGCCCAAAAAATGATAAAACAGTTATATGAAAAAGTAGGCGAAAAAATGGGACGGTATGACTTATTCCCTCAGGATATTCGTAAATCTCTTGGCGTCCCTACACTTGATGAGATATCAAGACAAGATGTTACAGAGCAGGTAGTGAACAGAGCATTAGCAAAACTTGCCTTCGGAATCAAGATGTGTGAGTTCTTACTGGATTCAAAGATGGCAAGTATCGATGATATTGTTTTTTGGCAACCTATTAATCAAGCACCCGAATTTGAAAAATTACTTTCTTTTTATTTGTTCGGTATCCGATGCACAATGAATATGAAAGACTTTGTAAATTTTGTTGAAGAAAAATTAAGGTTATCAAACAGGTATTTTAATATCAATTGTATTAGAATTCAATATCCCTATATCGCTTATAATGTAGAGCCTCTACTTCAAATAGAGATGATTATATCTCAGGCAAATTATAATCCTCCGAAGGAAGTGGGGGCTGATATTCGCCTCCAATATCAAGCTCAAATGGGAGCTGGAGCACCCGGCCGAAAAGGAGCAACAGCAACGACGACTACAGAAGAGCCAGGTTTTTTTGGAAAAGCATGGAAATGGTTTAAACGTAATATATTGGTTATGAACTGAATATGTTAGATAGAATACAAAAAATAGGAATATGGTTTTGGTGGAACAAAGAAAAATTTGTATTATTGGTTTTAGTTGGGATATTAGGATATCGTGTGTATATCATTGCCTATCCACCACCACCACCA
>JAIWNQ010000125.1 GCA_020216745.1 Candidatus Hydrogenedens sp. | reverse complement strand
GTAGAAAAAACTTATTCTCCACCACGGAAGGAGGTGCCGGATGAACTCAGACCTCCTGTGCCACCATTACCACCCTCATTATCTATTCCTGGAACCTATGCTTCACTATGGCGTGAAAATCCTTTCTGGTATTTTGCAGGTGAAACCACAGGCAAAAAAGGAGAACAAGCAGTCACAGCAAAAGACCTCGGAATCACATTACTTAATATACGACAAGTTGGCGAAAAATGGAGAGCACAACTTCGTACTCGTTCTACAACAAAATGGTATGATGAAGGCGAAGAGTTCGAACAATTTATTTTGGAACAAGTCAATCCGGATGAAAAAACTGTTATTATATATTCTGAACAATATGGAAGAAGATTTACACTTGAAATGAGAAAATAAAAGGAAAAAAAATGAAAATGGTGTTTAATTTATTAGATAATTGTATATATAATAATAACTTCCAAACGGTTATCAACAAAAAACCACCGGAGGAAAAATTACGAATGTTTACAACAAAACATTTTCATTATCGAGTAGTTAAGTTTTTATTATTGTTTGTGTCAATCCTTTTGATAATGTCGAGCGGGGCTCGTGCACAAACAGAATCAAATGCCTCAGAAGAGGTATCTGCAGTTGCACCTCTTGAAGTTCAGGATGCAACATCAGCAGAAAATATAGATTCAGGACAAAATCCTCCAGCGGAAGAAAATGCAGAAACGTATTTCCGTAGAGGGGTTGGACTATATAAAAAAGAATTGTATCGTGAAGCGTTAACTGAGTTCAATCGTGCTCTTGCCTTAAATCCAAATCATCAAGAAGCTCAGGTGTACCAACAAAAATGTAATGCACAATTACAACTTTCAATAGGTGAAAAGCCAGAAGCAACTGCACCGCCTGCTTTTGAGACATTTCAACCTGCAGTACCAACTGAAGTCCCTGAAAAAACAGCAGATGAATTAAAAAAGGAAAGAGTACAAAAGTTACTTTCTGATGCTCAACGTTATATGGAAGCGCAAAAATTTGATATCGCAGTAGAGATATATAACAATATACTTTTAATTGACCCTAAAAATGATATAGCTCGTGAAGGACTTCATCAGGCGACAATCAAACTGCATCAACAATCTGTTAAAGAATCTGAAAGAAAAGTTGCAGAAGATAGAGCCAAGATTAGAGATTTTATTGAGAAGCAAAAACAGCTTCCAGAAGGTGCTGACGCAAGAGGTATAAAACCTTATAAATTTACAGTCCCAGAAATTGAAGAAGAAGTTGCACCAGTAACGAAAGTGAGCGAGATAGAGAAATCATTAGATTCAGTAGTAAGTATTGAATTTGAAGATATACATATAAGTGAAATTACGCAATTTATTTCTGATAGTTACGGAGTAAACATTGTTATTGATAATCGAGCTGTAGAACCACCAGCAAAACAACAAGCTCAGCAAGCAACGGGCCAACCTGCTCAGCCCGGAGCATTGGGAATGCCCGGTGGCCCTCCAGGAGCACCTGCCTTTGGTGGTGCTCCAGGTGGACTTCGTCCGCCTGGAGGCGCTGCTCCTACAACAGGGGGTGTTGGACTAAGACCAGGACCTGGTGGGTTCCAAGGTGGCGGGATTGGAACGACACCGTATGGTACACCAGGAACACCCGGAGTAGGTTTAGCTCAAGCAGATGTCTATTATGGTACGAAATCGGATGGTATTGTTCCGTATATAAGTCTTAAAGATGTTACATTAAGAGAAGCATTAAAGGCTTTATTACGACCTCTTGGCTTAGATTTTTCTGTTCAGCCAGGTTTTGTGTGGATAAGTAAACCTGAAATTATTCGTCAAGAAACATTCGAGCCTTTAGAGACCAGATTCTATGAATTGAGAAATGTCGGGGCGGATATACTATTTAAATTAGTACTTCGTAATCCTTTCGGTGGAGTAGGAGGAGGAGGAGGATACGGAGGCGGAATGGGCGGAATGTATGGAGGCGGAATGTATGGTGGAAGAGGGATGTATGGGGGCGGAATGGGTGGAATGTATGGAGGAGGGATGTATGGAGGCGGAATGGGTGGAATGTATGGAGGAGGGATGTATGGAGGCGGAATGGGCGGAATGTATGGAGGCGGTGGTTATGGTGGAGGCTATAGAGGTGGGGTAGGTGGATATGGCGGTGGTATGTATGGAGGCGGAATGGGCGGAATGTATGGAGGCGGAATGGGCGGTATGTATGGCGGAGGTATGTATGGTGGTTACAGAGGTGGTATGGGCGGATATGGTGGAGGTATGTACGGAGGTATGGGTGGTTATGGAAGAGATGTTACCACATTAAGTAATATTTCAGATATGTTTTCATCAATCAGTGACCAGGTTGTAGGTGAATTAGGTCCAGTAGGTATAGTACAAGCAGGAACAGGTGCTACAGCAGGTTTAGGTGGTAGAGGAGCATTAGCAACAGGTACAACTACTACAGGATATGGAGGTGCGGCTGGTACAGCCCAATTGGGTGCTCGTGCCGGTTTTGAAGAATCTCAAATGTCAGGCTTACAAATTCTTGCTGATGCTATACCTTCTATTAAGGAACCATACACGGGTGAAGTCCTTTCCAAGATAGCGTATAATGAAGCAACAAACATGCTTATTGTAACGAACACCCCTACAAATTTAGACAAGTTCGAACAAGTTTTAGGGCAAATTGATGTTACACCTAAACAGGTAAGTATCGAAGCAAAATTCTTAACCGTTCGTGTATCTGATTTAAAGAAAATAGGATTTAACTGGTCAGGCGATTTAAGTGACCAAAACAATAGACCCCGACAAAATGAATATTTATCACAGCAGACTTATAGTTATGATATAAATGGTGATGGTGTGGATGAAGAAGTACCATTTTATGTCCGGCCTGATGGGAGCCAGGTTATTCGTAATTCTGTTACACAGGGGACAATTTCAGGGTTGGTTGACCCAGCATTATCTGCAGCGAATCCAACTTTTAGTATCATGACAAAAATTATAGATAATGCAGATGGGGACAAATTAAGTGTGTCATTTGACTATCTGAATAGTTTATCAGAGTCAGAATTACTTAGTGCTCCTCGTGTAACAACGATGAACCGTAAGCCAGCAGTAGTTGCAGATTTCCAGACTGAATATTATTTAACCCAGGTTTATAATGAAGTTTGGACCACAGAAGGTGGATTTGGTGGCACCCCAACACAATCCGTTATTACTCAGCCAATGTTCAGTCCATTTAATTTCGGTATAGCCTTATCTGTTACACCTCAAATTCGCGATAACGACCAGATACGTCTTTGGTTAAATCCTGAAGTGCGTGCTCGTATCGGTGAAAAGAGATTTGAACAGAAGAATATTGTGGGCACTAATGAAACAGTCACAGAGATTGTATTGCCGACAACATCGTGGCAGGCAGCATGGACCAACGTAATTGTGCATGATGGTGATACTCTCGTTCTTGGTGGTTTGGTACAGGATAAAACTATCCATAATAATCAAAAGATGCCATACCTTGCTGATATTCCCTTAATTGGTTTCTTCTTCCGTGGAAAATCTAAAGAAGTATCGCAGTCCAGTCTATTGATTTTTGTTACACCGGATATCATAGATACAACCGGTGCACGATTCTTCAGCGTTGGAAAAGAAGCCTCATAAAAAAGAAAATATAGATAGGGGTTTTATAGTTAATCAGAATATATGTGGGTATTTGTTTATAACTTACTCTGGAAAATATTAGCTCCGGGAATAAAACTTTATCTAAGATTTAGTCGGAAATATTTTCTATTATTAAATCGTTTTTTCCCTCCAATACCACCACTAACAAATCCTGTGTGGATACATGCGTGCAGTGTCGGCGAAGTAAATCAAATTGAACCTTTTATTAAGCAGTGGCATGAAATATTTCCAAATATTTCACTCATGTTAACTGTAAGCACCATTAGCGGTTTTCAGCAAGCAGAAAGAAAATATAAAGAGTATTCAATTAATATTACATGGTGCCCATTTGACCATCCTGAAGTTGTGGAGTCGTTTTTAAAACAGATAGCCCCTCGCTTATTGGTTATCGTTGAAACTGAACTTTGGCCTAATCTTATTCGATTAACAAATAAATATCACATTCCGATAGCAATCATAAATGGTAGGATAAGTGATAAGTTCTTCCGATTATATCGGCGTTGGAAGAAGGTATACAAGGACCTTATCCAGAAAATAAATATAATTATGACACCAACCGAAGAATATGCAGAACGTTTTACAGAACTTGGTGCAGATACTCAAAAGATATGTGTTGTAGGAAATATTAAATATGATTCTGTTGCAACAGGAATAAATATAAATATCCGTAATAGATTGCGTATGTCATTAGATATTCCTAAAGACGCTAAAGTTATTGTTTTCGGTAGTTTGCGGGATGGCGATGAAATAGTTGCAAAAAGAGTTTGGGAGGAACTGCATACAAAATTTCCAAATTTATTTCTTATTCTTGCACCGAGACATCCCGAAAAGAAAAATCAAATAATGGCATATTTTGGTTCAGAACCTATTATATTACGTACGGATAATCTAAAAGGTAAGAGGAGACAAGAAGAGAAAATAATTGTTATAGATACCATAGGAGAATTAAATCAATTTTATTCAATAGCAGACGTGGCTATCATTGGTGGAAGTTGGTTTCCAGGAGTAGATGGGCATAATCCACTCGAGCCCGCTGGATTGGGTGTTGTTCCTATTTTTGGACCATATATGCGAAATTTCCAAGAACCAGCAGAAAAACTTACTAAAGATGATGGGGCAATTCAATTACAAAATTATGAAGAACTCCCCAGTGTTATAGAAAAACTTTTTCAGTCCCCTTACGAGTCTATTAATTATGGGACACGTGCTCGTAAAATCGTGTTACAAAATCAAGGTGCTGTGCAGAAAACATTTTCACTTTTAAGTAATCTTATTGAGTTTTAATTTGTCGTATCCTTGATTTTTATTTGGGTGTCTATTTTTATAGAATAGTAGCAATATACAAGGGGAATTTATCGTTGAAATATTTAAAATATAAAAAGAAATATTATGAATTATTTACAGCATTAATGTTCCTGTTTCCTTCTCTTTTAATTTTATTTCCTTTTTTTATCTTTCCTATATTTTATGCTCTTCAGTTGAGTTTATGGGGAGGTAAAAGAAATATGGGAACGTTTGTAGGTTTAAAAAATTATATATTTGCTTTTCAAAATCCTATGTTCTGGCAAAGCTTACAAGTAACACTTTACTACGCTATGATAACTATCCCTGCTACATTATTATTAGGGTTTACATTTGCATATTTCTTAGCAAAAATCATTAGAGCAAGAACATTTTTGCGAATCCTATTTTTCGTTCCTTATGTAACTTCGACAGTTGCGGTAGCAATGGTATGGCGTATTTTCTATAATCCTCAATTAGGTTTGTTTAACTATATACTTAAAACGTTAGGGCTTCCAGTTCAACAGTGGTTATTAGAACCTCGGGGTGTTTTGAATATTATTACTGGAGGTGCTATCGACCCTCATTATGGACCGAGTCTTGCCTTGGTTTGTATATCACTTTTTGATATATGGCATACCTTTGGTTTTGCAGTGGTTGTTTTTCTTGCTGGAATGAGTACTCTTCCACAAGAATATTATGAATCTGCAAAAATAGATGGTGCTAATCCATGGAAAATACTATTGCATATAGAATTGCCATTGTTAAGTCCTACATGGCTTTTTTTAATTACAGTACAATCCATTCGTTCATTGCAATCATTTAGTAGCTTTTATGCACTTAGCCCTGCAAGTGGAAGGACATTAGGTACGACAGAAAATCTAATGCTCCATATCTATTCTCAATTCTATGAGTATGGTTATTGGGGATATGGTTCTGCAGTCGCCATTTTATTAAGTATTTTTATTATGCTATTAACATATATTCAATGGCAATGGGCAAGAAGATATGTTTTTTATCAATAGCACTTTAGAAAAAAAAGGATATAATATTCATTATGATTTAAGTAGATATGTGTGGAAAGGGGTTATTTACTTTATTCTGTTTGTTTTTGGTTTCTTTGTAAGTTTTCCCTTTTTATGGATGGTGACATCATCCTTGAAAACATTAGAAGAAGCAACGACCCCATCTTTGTGGCTTTTTCCAAAGCAATGGCAGTGGGAAAATTGGATCTATATTTTCAAATTTGCTCCATTCGGGAAATATTTCTTTAACTCTTTTTTCGTTGCAGGGACAGTTACTTTTTTTGTTTGTATCAATTCATTATTAGCTGGATATGCATTTGCACGATTAAGATTTTTCGGTAAAAATGTTATTTTTGCGTTGGTAATGGCAACCATGATGGTTCCTTTTGAGGCTGTGTTAATCCCAAATTTCATTTTGATCAGTAGGTTAGGTTGGTATAATACCTATTTCGCTTTGATTTTCCCTTGGTGTGCAAATGCATTTTCTATACTTATGCTTCGTCAAGCCTTTATGACGATACCGAATGATTATTATGAATCTGCACAGATTGATGGTTGTAGTCACATTTCGTTTTTAATTCATCTTGCAATACCCTTTGTTAAGCCTGCTTTAATTACGGTAGCTCTCTTTTCTTTTTTAAATAGTTATAATTCTTTATTATGGCCCCTTATTGTTACCGCTGATGAAACAAAACGTGTAGTGCAAGTTGGCTTGACTGTTTTCTCTGGAGATGCAGGTGTTCGTGTTAACCTTCTGATGACAGCTTCCACTTTAGTAGCACTGCCTACAATAATTATTTACCTTATAGCACAGAGATATTTTTTTCAAGAATCGATACGGGTAGGATTAAAAGGTTAGAGATGAAAGACCCAAATATAATAAGAGATATTATTTTTATTCCACTTGCTTTATGTATATTCTCTTCATGTACACAGTTTGGTAATCACTTTGTACCTATTAATCAAGAGCATGTTGTATTTTGGGATAGACAGACAGCAGAGAGTGCCATGTTTATCAAGAATAAAGCAAATGAATTTAATACTGGGTTTCCAGAGTTGCCAATAAAAGTAGAGCGAGCAGGAGGATACTCAGAAATATTTCGAAAAGTATCAGCCAGTATTCAAGCTCGTAAATTGCCGGATTTGGCTGTTTCGTATGAAAGTATGACAAGTGAGTATATTCCAACAGGAGCAGTTGTATCGATTGATGAATTTATAAATGACCCTGAAATAGGTCTTCCTGCAAATGAACTGGCTGATTTCTTTCCAGCGGTAATAGAAGCAAATCGTTACCCTGATTTCGGAAACAAACTTTATTCTTTCCCATTAGCGAAAAGTGTTCTTGTTTTATATTACAATATTGATGTGTTGAAGCAATCAGGAATTAACTCTCCACCGCAAACGTGGGATGATTTTTATAACTTTTTAAAAATTGTCAGATCACAAACAGGGAAGGCAGGCTACGCTATATCTATTGATTGTTCTACAATTGATGCAATGATATATAGTTTTGGTGGAGATATTGTTCAGGGGAGGATAACGCTTTTTAATTCCCCTGAGACACTACGTGTTTTCTCATTTTTACGCCAACTTGTGAAAGAAAACCTTGCCTTTGTTATTACACCGGGAACATTCGATGACCAGGTCTCATTTGCCAAAGGCGATATAGCCTTTATGATTCGTTCCAGTTCTGTTAGAATATCCCTTGAAATGTTAGAAAAAGAAAAATCTTTTAATTGGGGAATTGCCCCTCTACCTCATGATAGGAATGTGCCTCTCGTAACTGTGTTATTTGGTCCAAATATAACCATATTTAATACAACGCCTGAACATCAAAGAAGGGCATGGCAATTTGTTCGCTTTATGACATCAACAGAAAATGTAGTCCAATGGGCAATAGAGACAGGATATGTGCCAATTCGAAAATCAGCAGAACGTAATCCCCTTTTACAAAATTTCTGGCGTAATAAACCATTTGCACGTATTCCCTATGAATGCTTGAAATTTGCTCGACCTGAACCTAATTTGTCCGGTTGGCAACAAATTCGTGATATGGTAGAAAGTGCTGAATTAGAAGTGCTTACTATGATGGACACACCTGAAAATGTTTGCAATAAATTAAAAAGGCAAGCAGATAAAATATTAAGCCTCCCTTGAAAAATAAGAAATAAACAGTAAGGCTCTTTTTGTTTTGTTTTAGTGAGGAGGATTATTGTTTATGAAGACACTTAAAGAACAAATTGATATTTATGCAGGTTATCATAAAAATCCTTATAATAAACTTACCCATTATTTTGGTATTCCAATTATTATTTTCTCCCTCCTGTTATTCTTGTCATGGCTGAAATATCCTGGTTTCCCGGTATATATAAATGGGGCTACTATATTTTTAGTTTGTGTATTTTTCTATTATTTTATACTTGACAAAACAATATCCTTTATTATGGCTTTGCTTATATCTCCATTGTTTGCTTTAACCTTTTTATTCCAAAAAGTTGAGTGGAGAGTAAATCTAATGGTTTTCCTCGTTTTATTTGTTGGGGGATGGATTTTACAGTTTATAGGTCATACAGTATTTGAGAAGAAAAAGCCTGCTTTTACGGATAACTTAATTCAATTACTTATCGGCCCACTCTTTTTCGTGATTGAAATACTTCGGAAAGTTGGAGTACAGAGATTTTAATTGTTCTTTTTTATATGTGTTGGGCATTATGAAATAAGTAGAACAGATAAGGCAATCAGTAAGATTCATATCAGATATCACCTTAACCCTTGCCTTATCTTCTCGTTTAATGTGTCTAAATACCAGTATCTTTTGTTCTAATCTTCCACCTATTCTACCTCGCCTGAAAACTTTTATACCCCTCCTCCTATCTGCTTAACTGCCCAGATTCCATGATATCCCATCGTGTAGAATCCGATATATCCTATTTACTGTGTTATATTCCATCTGTAACTTCCTGCTTGTCCAAGGTGCAGATATCTTTAACTAAAACAGCTCTTAGCCAACATTAACAACGTACCGTAATCAATCTGTGTTTTCTCTAAAACACAACCTCCCCTCGGTGCTATTTATGATTTCAGGTTTAACATTCACAGATACATCTTAGGACCTATTCCCTTGGATTTTCAGAATAAACATGGTATGCCTTAAACAAGTACTTCCTTTCTCTGCGGATATTTTGGCTACTTCCATTATCTTTATTGTATGCTTTCTACATGTCAAATCTTCGAAACTTAAAATATTTTATAGAGATGAAAAAAGAGGGCAAGTTAATCAAAACTTGCCCTCTTAAAATATCTTTTATTTTTATCTTTGAGTTTATGCTGGGCCGGGGCAATATCCGTCTTCAGTTCCTTCATCACAACGGTGATAACCTCCGGTATTGAAGAACTGTATTAGCCGAAGTAGTTCTGGTAGAGAAATCTTCCAATCTCTTGGATTGTAATCGGAAGCATGGGGTCTACATGTTTTATCACCATCAAAATAGGGAGCATAACCGTCTTCTGTTCCTTCTTCACAATGGAATCCTCCTGCGTTAAAGAATTGGATAATACGGAGTAGTTCTCCTAAACTGATTTTTCCATCGCTATCCTGGTCAGCGGAATGGATAGGTAATATTTCCCATTCACCTTCAGTTGCACCTTCAACCGAACCTTCGGTTGAGCCTTCTATCGAACCTTCGGTTCCGCCTTCGGTAGAGCCTTCGACTGCACCTTCAGCAGAACCTTCTGTTGAACCTTCGGTTCCGCCTTCAGTTGAGCCTTCGACCGCACCTTCAGCAGAACCTTCTGTTGAACCTTCGGTTCCGCCTTCAGTTGAGCCTTCGACCGCACCTTCAATAGAGCCTTCGGTTGAACCTTCGGTTCCACCTTCGGTTGAGCCTTCGACCGCACCTTCAGCAGAACCTTCGGTTGAACCTTCGGTTCCGCCTTCGATTGAGCCTTCGGCCGAACCTTCTGTAGAGCCTTCTATCGCACCTTCAGTTCCGCCTTCGGTAGAGCCTTCGACCGCACCTTCAATAGAGC
>JAIWNQ010000272.1 GCA_020216745.1 Candidatus Hydrogenedens sp. | reverse complement strand
TACCACCATTGTAGCCAACAAGACCGCCGACAAAACTCTCACCTACAATCTGAACATTCTCTAATCCTATTTGCTTTACTTCACCACCTACACGACTAAATAAACCTACATAATCCTCATCAGGACGGTTTATATATAAATTCTGTATTACATGCCCATTACCATCAAATCTGCCCAACAAAATTATTGGTTTAAATCCGTTACCATTATCCCAATTTATCGTATCACTCGCATCTATATCCACCATCAATGTATAATTTCCATCTATCGGATACTCTATATCCCGTCCTATCTTATTCAAATCGGATAAATTCCATATCTCCTTCTCCACCACCGCTGGAGGTGGGACGGGCTGACCTAAGGCTTGTAAATACGGATAGGTCTCACCCTCGACCATCGCCCATACATTCACAAAATCCCAATTCACAAAAGTCGCCTGTTGTTTCATCTCTGCGGTCGTCTTGCCAGTTCCACCCGCAGATGTCGTCCGACCCGACGTCTCCTTGTCCCAATAACTCTGCGTTATCGTACCATAATCATTCCAACCGACCAAGCCTCCAATAGACCATGACCCCGATACTCCGCCCGTGGAATAACTCTGCGTTATCGTACCTCCATTCCAACCGACAAAGCCTCCAACATAACCATGATATGACCCCGATACTCTGCCCGTGGAATAACTCTGCGTTATCGTACCATCATTCCAACCGACCAAGCCTCCAACATAACCATAATATGACCCCGATACTACGCCCGTGGAATAACTCTGCGTTATCGTACCATCATTCCAACCGACCAAGCCTCCAACATAACCATAATATGACCCCGAGACTACGCCCGTGGAATAACTCTGTGTTATCGTACCATCATTAGAACCAACAAAGCCTCCAGTATCCCATGACCCCGATACTAAGCCCATGGAATAACTCTGTGTTATCGTACCATCATTAGAACCAACAAAGCCTCCAGTATCCCATGACCCCGAGACTCCGCCCGTAGTATAACAATTTCTTGCCATACCCCCACTATAACCCGCAAGGATACCTGTATAATCTTTTCCCTTTATCCAACCTTCTTCTATCCCTAAGTTTATCACCTCTCCTCCTGTGCCTATATACCCAAACAAACCAACATTATCCTGCTCTGAACGATTGATATATAACCGATGTATCTTGTGTCCATTTCCGTCAAATTTGCCCACAAACGGATTAGCCTCCGTCCCTATCGGAACAAAACCCGCTCCGCTGTCCCAGTTTATCGTATCCGACGCATCTATATCCTGCGTCAATTCATACTCACCATTCAGCGGATAACCTGCATCATTACCTATCTTCTGCAAATCCTGTATACTACTTATCTGTATCACACCATAACCATTCGCTCCTATCAAAAAGAAAAGAATACTAAGTGTAAAACTTACAAACACTACCTTTGAAAATCTTTGTCTTGTGTTCATTGGTATTCACCTTCATCGATAAAGTTTATTTTATTTGCTTTTTCTATAAACTCATCTGCATAAATACAGAAGCAACTTAATACCATAAATAAAAATCCCGTATAAAGAATAGAATACATTAATTTGCACTCCGAAACGAAACCTGAAATAGAAAACATGTAAATGGAAGTGGTTGTACAATCAATGGTATTTGTTGTTCTCCTACTCTTTTGAATCTGCCTATTCCCTTCATTTATGTCTAAGTAAATATAATCTTTCTCTCTTTCCATTTATTTTTTATTTTGCCCTCATTCTTCCCGCTCCCTTCTTCGACTTGCACAGTTTATCTCCACCTCATACGCCTTCTTCCTCTGCAATCAAAAAGAGAGCTCAGGAAAAAAGGTTAAATTGTTACTTTATGTTTTATATTTACTTTTCATATTAACATCTCTCTGTTGTCAACTATCGTTATATATTTCTTCACCAACTTATACTATTCTTTAGATTAAATTTTAAACTATCTCATATATTTAATTTCAAATTTATTTTTATTTTACCAAAATAAAAATTGAAATTCAACTTTAAATATCATCTTTTTTAATTTAATTTTTTTCATCCTCGCAAAAAAAATATTTATAGTAGCACAGCCACTTCTGCGTGTGTTACTCTTTTAATCACAAGCAGAACATATGTAATAATATAATTTTATAGGAGAAAAATAATAAGAATTGGTTTACTCGAATATAGTTAATCAATGAATAAACAGTAGTGTAAATATTAAATCAAGTAGAATTATTAAACAAATATAAACAAACTATCCATTTTGAAAGTAAAAGGAAATGATTGCTTTAGAGTGAAAATATTTTATGTTTAGATGGACTTAATTTTGTTTTATATTTCAGTATTATTACGAAATATCGTGTTGAAAACCTAAATGAATTACTATGTTCATTATTATAATTTATATTATTATTGTCTTATATACATTTACATTTTATGACTCTCTTCCTCTTTTGGTTTCTCTTCATAAGGTTCTATATGAATTAATACATCAATAATATTCTCTCCTCTTTCCAATAAGGCGCGCTTTACTTTCCCTGATATCAAATGCCCCTCTTTTACAGTTAGTTCTGGATTTACTAATACATGAAGGTCAATAGCAATTCCTCCACCTATATGTCTGCTCCTAATGGCATGGATACTTTTAACACCTTCTATTGACCTCGCTATCATATTTAGTTGTTCTATCTCTTTATTAGACATCCCTTGGTCAATCAAATAATTTAGCATAGGATGAACTATCTGATAGGCAGAGTAGATAATAAATATACTCACTAATAATGCTCCTAATGGGTCTAACATTTGGTATGATGGGCTTATCATTATCCCTATCCCCGCAATTGCCACTGGGATAGAACTCAGGCTGTCAGAACGATGATGCCATGCGTTTGCAATAACTGCGGATGATTGAATCTTCTTCCCAATAAAAACAGTATAACGATATAAGATTTCTTTTGATATTATTGAAAAACCAGCAATAATAATTATTGGTAGTGATAAAATTGTTTCTTTCCTGTCAATACTTAGCGTTTTTATAGAGTTTGATGCTAAAAATATACCCGCAATACCTAATAAAATACCTATAAAAATAGTTATTAGCATCTCTATTCTACCATGACCATGTGGATGTTCCTCATCAGCAGGAGCAGTCCAGAAATGTTTCCCTAAAAGCACTGCAAGGTCTGTTACACCATCAGAGAGACTATGAAAGCCATCCGCAATCAGTGCTTGACTACGACTGAAATAGCCAACAACAATTTTTAACAAGACAAGGATAAGATTTAAGAAAAAACCTATCCATGTAACTTTTGTTAATTCTGTATGATACGTTTTATTATATAGGTCTTGTGGCATAATAAAAATGTATTATAGGTTTTTTATAATACAATAAATTATAAATTATATCACAAAAAAGAAATGGTTTATATGCAGTCAATCAAAAAGAAAATCATTTTAATGTTCCTTAGTTTTTTTATTTTCGTGCCAGTAGCAATATCTGCTGATGATTTGCCTGTGCTGATTGAGTTAAATACTCCTTGTGGTGTTGATTATTATCTACAAATCAAAAAATTAAAAATAACCGATTCAGAGAAGCAGTTAAACTTAAAGAAACATATTGACAAAATTAATGAAGAACAAACATTATTTCTAAATAAACTATCACAGCAAAAGAGTTCTATCAACAATCCCCTATTTAAAGTTAGACGTGTTATTAATGGGATAGCCATCTTTTTATCTCCAACTGAAATGAAACAGATAAAGGAAATGCCAGAAGTTAAATCTATCCATGTCTTGTCAAGGGTGAGTTTGAACTTACAATACAGCCTCCAATTTTTAGGGGTTCCACCGATATGGGACACCTACCAATTAACAGGCAAAAATATAAGAGTTGGTGTCATCGATACGGGTATTGACTACATTCATAAAGACTTTGGTGGTTCAGGTCTTCAAGAGGATTACAATAATAACGACCCTACAATTATTGGTGATGTCCCATTTCCAACAGATAAAATTGTTGGGGGATATGATTTCGTAGGAGAAGACTATGACCCAGAGGTTTATGGTAAAAATATTCCTATACCTGACCCTGACCCATTCGACCAAAATGGGCATGGGACACATGTCGCAGGGATTATAGGTGGCTATGGTGTTTTAGATAATGGTATAACCTATACTGATGATTACACACAACAAACAATGGGTAATCCTTTCTCAGTTTATCCTGGGATTGCACCAAAAACAGAATTATTTGCCTTAAAGATTTTTTCCAAAAGTTCAAAAAGTGACATTCTTATTCCTGCAATTGAATGGGCTGTAGACCCGAACCAGGATGGAGATTTTTCAGACCATTTAGATATATTAAACCTATCATTAGGTGAAGATTATGGTTTTTCTGATACCCCTGAAAGCATCGCCTGTAATAATGCTACAAAAGCAGGTGTTTTAATTATAGTATCTGCAGGAAATCGTGGAGATAGTTACTACGCATTAGGGACACCTGCCTCCGCAGAACATGTGGTTGCGGTCTCCGCCTGTGAGGATAACGACCCTAATATAACAAATGGTATTCCAGGACGTTTAGCCTATTTTTCATCTCGAGGACCTGCCATGTCTTCATCTGGAAAAGTCATATTAAAACCTGACATTTCTTCACCAGGTGTAAGAATAAAGTCAGCCAATTTGGGTTCAAACCCTTTAAGTCAAACAAGTTCAGGAACATCAATGTCTGCTCCTCATGTTTCAGGAGTTGCATCAATACTAAAAGAACTTAATCCATCTCTTACCCCGCAAGAAATAAAGACGATTCTTATGAATAATGCAGTCTTTGATGTCTTCCTTTTACTGAATAATGAGATCATTTCTGCCCCACCTCAAGTTGGAGGTGTCGGGGTTAATAATATCTTTTACAATATGATGACGGATGTGCTGTTCTATAGCAGGGATAATCCAGAGGCAGTTTCCTTAACGTTCGAAACTTTTGAAGTATCTGAATCTACAAATGAAGAGAAATGGGTTCGTATTGAAAATAAATCTAATCAAATAAAATCATTTGATATGTACTTTGTTCCCTATTCAACTATAGATGGGGTAAATCTTGTCTTGCCCAATCAAACAACCTTTCAGATAAATCCAGAGGATTACATAGATTTACAAATAAAACTTGATATTGACGCAACAGCATTGAAACATACAAGAGAAGGTTCTATTGACTCACGTTATTATGAACCGAATAGGGCCTGGATAAGTGAATTTAGTGGCAAACTCATGTTATATGAAAAAGATAGTTTTAAGACTCTACAGCTTCCTGTTTATGCCCAACCCCGACCTGTTTCTGATCTTAATTTGGTTCCTTCATCATTAGATTTAAGTACTCAAACTACGTCCACGTTAAATGTTGTGGGTAAAGATTTGCATACAGGTGACAATTTCCCATTTGATTATATATCCTTCATATCCCTTTACGAACTAAAAGGTATCGGCGAAAAGAAGAATAACCTGCCAGAATACTTTAGATGTGGAAATATTCACTATGTCGGTATTACCGATAATCTCTCCTACCTTGATAATCCTGAGGACATTGAAAATGCTAAAATTTACTTTCTAATTTCTACTTATAGCCCCTGGAATTCACCAAGTCAAGTTACTTTTACCATCTATATAGATACGAACCATGATGGACATTCAGATTACTCATTATATAATGGGACTAACTATTCAGGGAATGTTCCTCCCCCATCCTCAGATGTATTTGTATCCATTCTATCTGACCTCAAAGACCAAACCACTACTGTTCAATACCCTATAAATAAGTTCAATAGTTCTGAATACGACACAAACTTATTTAGAACAAATACAATGGTCATGATAGTAAATGCAAAAGACCTAAAATTAACAAATACTTATAGCAGTTTTGGATTTTTCTGCGAGTCAAAGATTAACAAAGATATACCCGTTGTTGTTGACCAAATGCCAAAACAGGTACCTGGCCAACCTAAATATAGATACTTATATAACTTAAAGGAAAAATCATTCTCTATCCATTCCCCAGCAATTCAAAACGTTTTTTCATTTGCTAAAAATAATACCGAATTGGAATTCAATTTCAACGAAGATAATTACCTATATTATAGAACTTATGGACTCTTGTCCTTTGTTTCACACAACAAAATAGAAAAAACAGTCCAATTTATCCCCGTAATTACATCAAAAGATACTGACTATGACACAATTTTAGACATTATTGAAGGTGTCGGTGATTATGATAATGATGGTATTCCAAATCTACTTGACCTCGACAGTGATAATGATGGAATACCCGACCAAATAGAAGGTACATCCGACAAAAACAACAATGGAATTCCTGACTTTATCGATTTAGAACCCACCCCAACAGAGGGCATGACTGAGGGTTCATTGGAGGGTAGTTCGGAAGAGGGTGAGGAAGGCATGACTGAGGGTTCATTGGAGGGTAGTTCGGAAGGGGGTGAGGAAGGCATGACTGAGGGTTCATTGGAAGGTAGTTCGGAAGGGGGTGAGGAAGGCATGACTGAGGGTTTATTGGAGGGTAGTTCGGAAGAGGGTGAGGAAGGCATTTCTGAGGGTTTATTGGAAGGTAGTTCGGAAGGGGGTGAGGAAGGCATGACTGAGGGTTTATTGGAGGGTAGTTCGGAAGGGGTCGAGGAAGGCATGACTGAGGGGGAACTACCTATTGAAGGGGGGAATGAAGGCATTTCTGAGGGTATAATTGAAGGTGCAGGTGATGGTGAAGCACCGCAAGAAGGGACAACTGAAGGTATACCCGAAGGAATATTAGAGGGTGAAGGAGAAGAGGGAGAAGAAACGGAAGGGGGTAGTGTTTTTGAAGAGGAAAAGGAAGGAGAGACAAAACTCGAGACACCTTCACCACCAAACAAATTAGTCGCTACTGATGGTTTTTATTCTGATTATGTGTTCATAAGTTGGACTTATGAGATGTTGTATAAGGAATACGAGTTTGTAGTTTTAAGAAGCCTTGTAAATAATTGTTTTACTGCGGAAATCATTGGGGTAACGCATTTCCCCTATTTTTTTGATTATACAGCAGAACCTGCAAAAGTAGAGTCTACCTTTTCGTGTTCAGGAAAGAAAGTACTCCCCATTGTGTATTATTATTGGGTGTGTGTTCGTGAAGTAAGAAATGGAGAATACAGTAATTGGTCTGAGTGTTGCACACCTGATACAGGCTGGAGAGGAAATTAATTTCAACCTACAATGCTATTCTAAATAACCCATAGAACGGAGAACCTCCATATCTTCATCAGAAATTTTATTTGAAGTTTTAGGGTTTGTTTTTGGTATTTTTCTTGACCATTCTTTTATTACTTTTTGCACGTTTATAACTATTTCAGGTTCTTTTAATACAAGGTTATTTAATTCTTTAGGGTCATCTTTCAAATTGTAAAGTTCTTTTTGTATACCACTGACAATAAGTTTCCAGTTATTATCGATAACAGATTGCATAATAGGTTTTGAGTTTTTCATAAAAAACCGAAGGATGGGAATTTTAGGGACAGCACCTCCATAGGTCTCTATTACTCGAACTCTATTTACTGGAATTTCTTCGTTCAATATATCTTTTCCTAACATATATTTGGGTTTTTCTATTTTTGCTATTCCTAATATTGTGGGTCCAACATCAATACCTCTTACGGGAATTGATGTTCTACCAGGTATGACTTCGTCATCGACGATGAAAAAAGGGATTCTAATTTCATTTTGATAAAGTTTTCTACCATGTCCTAAATAGTTGTGTTCATATAAACTTTCGCCGTGGTCAGCGACAAATATTATGGAGGTATTTTTTGGAAGATGCATTAATAATTTACCGATATGTTCATCTGTAAATCTTATTTCAGAATCATAAGATTTAATAACTTTTCCAATTTTCGTCTCATCATTCTGTAATTTACTACCTGGATTATATTCTTTTCTGAAATGGTATGGAGCATGAGGGTCACTATAATGTACCCAGGCAAAAAATGGTTTATCTTGGGGGCAATTATTTAATATTTGTATTGCCCTTCTGGTCACTTCATCTGCGATTCGTTCAGAGGAAAAAATTCCCCATCTTTTATTATGAAAATCATCATCATATATATCAAAACCTTGATTTAAGTTACTTAGTCTGGATTTTAGTGTCCAGTTACTTTGGACGCAGAATGTAAAATATCCATGTTCTTTTAAGATTTCCTGAACAGTCTTATTATCATCTGATATACCTAATCCGTTTCGGGTTACACCAAGATAACGGGGATATTGTGAGGTCAACATTGACGAGAAAGATGGACATGTCAGAGGGACTTCAGCAATACAATTATCAAATATTAATCCTCTCTTTGCAAGGGCATCAATGTTATTAGAAGTAGGTAGATTGTAACCATAACAACCTAAATGGTCAGCACGAAGTGTATCTATCGTCAGAAATAATATATTTTTTTTAGGAATACCAGACTCATTTAAAACTAAAATTAAAAGGATGGATAAAAATGATTGAAGGATTAGGGACATTATTAATTCTTACTCTTTATAACAATCGGTATTTCCTTCTTTAAGGTTACAATCTTTTCTTCTTTATGTCGGACTTTTATAGGAAGTCCATCTTTACGATACGCAGTTATTTCAAGCATAAACTCGCCAGGCATTACTTCGTTCGGAACATCTACTTTTAATATCCATATTCCATCGTTAGCTTTTTTGTCGGGTTCTATACCATCATCTCTCAATCGTAGTTTTATTCTTGGGTCTTCTTTAACAATCCCCTCGACTTTCTGGACGATATGGTGTTTATCTTTGACAACTGCCTGTATAACTGCGGTGTCACCTGGATAAATTTCATTAGGTATAACTTCAACTTTTTTAATTTCGGGTTGTCCAGCAAGTGTTCGACAAGAAAGTATAGACAACGAAATAATGACCGCTAATAACATGAATACAATTGTTATATTTCTTTTATAATTCATATAGACAAACTCCTATGATATTTTTAGTAACTATATATAAGTTTGTTAATATATGCACTAACAATTACTGATTATAACAAATAATTTATATACAGAATATTTTTTTGGAGTAATTAAATGAGTGATTCTTCTACTAAAATTGTAAAAAATTACTTGATTGATATGGATGGTGTTTTGGTTAAAGGGAATTCTGTAATTCCTGGTGCTAACAACTTCATACAACGGTTAAATGAAGCAGGAAGTAAATTTTTAGTCCTTACTAATAATCCTAAATTTACTCCGATGGATTTATCCCATCGTTTGAACATTCTCAATCTTGAAATATCGGCTGAAAATATATATACATCGGCAGTGGCTGTAGGTATGTTTTTAAGGATGCAAAAACCTAACGGAACGGCATTCGTTCTCGGAGAAAGTGGTTTGACTACCGCTGTGCATCAGGCAGGATATATTATCACTGAGTATAATCCTGACTATGTTATTTTAGGTGAGACATCAAACTATAATTTTGACCAAATAACACTTGCGGTCAGGTTAATACGTAAAGGGGCAAAATTTATTGCTACCAATCCTGACCCATTAGGACCGACAGAAACAGGCATAGTCCCTGCATGTGGAGCGATGGCGGCACTTATCGAAAAAGCAACAGGGAGAAGTCCTTTTTATATCGGTAAACCCAATCCATTTATGATGAGAAGTGCAATGAATTACCTTGGGGTTCATTCTGAAAATACTGTTATTATTGGAGACCGAATGGACACCGATATTGTTGCAGGTGTACAAACTGGTGTTGAAACAATTCTTGTTTTAACTGGTGTTACCAAATTAGAAGATATAGAAAAATATCCATACCGTCCTACGAGGGTTGTCAATTCTGTTGAGGAAATAATTCCATAATTTTATGTTATTTTTTATTGATATATAGATATAATAATTATATAAACTATTTTAGAAGGAAAAATGTAAGGACTTACATTTATTATGCGTTTAGTATATTTATTTATTATGGTAGGAATAACGTTGACTGTGACCCTTATTACAGTGCCTTCTTTATTTTTCCCAAAATGTAAAATATGTGGACATAGAAATCCTGTCGGAAGAACGTTTTGTAGTCATTGTAAAAATAAAATAGAGTTAGATTATGTTGCTATGATTAATGAAGAAGATAAACAAGAACATTGAATAAATAAAAGGATAAGACATGAAACATTGTCCGTATTGCAATAAACCTGTTAAAGATGATATTGAACAGTGTCCTCATTGTGGTGCTCCATTACAAGCAACAACCATATCCGCACCATTACAAACAGAGTCTCAATCTCAGCAGTTATATTGTCCCAATTGCAAATCCCCTGTGAATAAAACAGATATTATTTGTATCTATTGTGGAACAAACTTGCTTACTGGTACAAAAATTGTTCAGGAGACACCAAAGATTAAGAGAAGGATAGTGTCGGAACAGTTGAAAAAATATTTAATTGTGGGACTTGTTTTTGTTTTATTAATTATTGTTATAGGGGCAGGTATCATTTTTATTACCTATGACCCCGTCTCAAGTGCCATAAATTTAAGTCGAACAAACTTGTTAGGTGCGATAGATTCGCTACAAAAACACATTGCAAAAAATCCGAACAATACAAGAACCCATTTTGTTTTAGGTAAGATGTATTTGAAAAATAAGCAATACGATGAGGCGATGGCTGAATTTGAAAAGACTTTTGAGAAGGATAAAAAGAATACGGATGCGGTATGGTTAGCCCTGTATTCTGCACACAATAAAAAAAGCAAGGAATCACAGTTAAAGTATCTTACAAAGTTAGTTGATTTATATCCCGAACGAAATGATTTAAAATTGCTTTCACTACTTGCTAATCCTAAAGCTCTCAATAATATGGATTCTGAACAGATAATCGCTTTAGCCTCCAGCACAAATATGAAGAAAGAAGGAATTATCGCCCTTCTTATGTCATACGGGAATTATGATTTGGCATTGACCTTTGCTAATACGGTATCTGCAGACTCCCAGAATGCGACTTTGTTATATCTCTTAGCAGATATGAGAAAAGATGAGAACGGTAAGCAGAAATATATGTCTATTGTAGAAACCACTACGCAAGGGCTCAGCGACGCTGATAAGGCTTTATTTGCCTGTCAGCTACTTAAGTCTGGGGATTCGAATCGTGCTCTTCAATTATTACAGACTGTAAAAACAAAAGAACAATCTCCTGCTATGCTCAATTATTTATATGCATTAACTTTGTTGAATTCAGGGCTAACCACAGAAGCGATAATAGAATTGGAAAAGATTAAAAATATGGAAGGTAATTACTCGTATGAGGCGACTTTAGACTTGGCGATGATTTATTTCAAACAGGATAATCTAACCAAAGCCACGGAATTAATACAAGCCATAAAAAATAAAGGTCAACAATCCCCGAGGAGTTATTTAATAGAAGGACGTATTGCATTAGCCAACAATGACATGTCAACAGCACAACAATGTTTTAGTAGTGCGATACAAAAAGACCCTGAGTATGCACCTGCTTATCTTGAAAATGGCCTTCTTTATATTCGCCGAAATGTGCTTTCCGAAGGACTGAACCTTTTAAAAAAATATGTTCAGATTGTTAAGAAGGTTGTTCCATCTTACTCTACAGCGGAGATTGAAGTGTTAATGGAACAAATAGAGCAAACGTTGTTATCAACCCAGAATACTCAACAACAGATTACAAATACTCAATAAGGATAGCGATATGTTTCGAATAAAATTTTTCTTTTATTGCATACTATTAACGTTTATTTTTTATTCGGTTTCGGGTTATTGTTGGGGACCTACGGCGCAAATATCTATCATTAGTAATGCTATCCATCTTTTAGATAAAGAGCTTAACACCTCCTTGAAAAAGTTAGAGGAAGACTTAAAAAATGGAGCAGGTATACCTGATGATGTTCTTTATTCACTTGTTCCGACAGCTCGAACTGATATTGTTCGGGCTATAGAGACAGAAATAAACTTATTAATAGCAGTAAAGCCTAAAAAGATAGATCCGTATTATGCTTATCGTTTGGGTATTCTTGGAAAATTAACTGCACAGGCAACATCTCCACTGCAAAATGCTGACCTGACAATTCAAACACTTTATAATGCTGATGTTGAAAAGATGATTGAAAAGGTTTCGCTACGGACAAATCCACGTCAACGAGTTAATCCCTCAGTATATTTTTCACAACTCTCGAGGCAAATAAGTTCAAGAGATACCATATTTGAACAGGAGTATAAATCTAATGTAGGTTTTCGTGGCACTGCATCTACTACTTTACCTGAATGTGTCAGTATCTCATTAAATGCGGTGGCTGATGTCTGGTATACCGTCCTTATTCCTAATCAAACTATTGGCAATGTAGGTGAATCGGCATTAAGGGAATATGCATTACAGGGAGGTTTGTTTTATGCGAAACGAGGGAATCCCGAAGAAATTAAATTAGGCATCCAAAAACTGAGTGCACTTGTGCCATTCACCGAAGATATGTATATACAATTGGGTGACACACTTATGCAAACGGGACTTAGCGAACTTGCAGTAGAACAGTATCAAATGGCTATTCAACTTAATCCAAATCGAAGAGAAATTGCTCGTAAAATTGCTGATTATTATGTGGATAAGGGGAACAAATCAAGAGAGGCGAAGAAGTTAGAGGAGGCTTTAGATTGGTTTAAGAATGCTGTAACGGCAGACCCACTCCACCCTGAAGCAGAGCGTTTAAGACTGGATACAGAACGTGATATAAAAGAACGAGATGCTCGTTTGGCTATGACAAAGGAGGCTCTGGAACGTGCTGAAAAATTGCAAAATACAGCAGAACAAGAAGCGTTATCAGGGCATATTGCTGAAGCGATTGTTCTACTAAGACAGGCATTGGCTACATACGATGAAGTTACGGATGAATTTCCTCTTGAAAATCAACAAAAAGGTCGGGGTATTCGATATGTAAACAATAGAATTCAAGAGTTAAAAGGTCAGTTGTTAGATAGTGCAAAAAATTTCTCTGGGAAATACCCAGACTTTGACCTTATGAATACTTTAACTAAAATTAATAATGAAATTTCTAATTATCTAATTCAGGAAAAAATAGAGCAAAGTTTTCAATCAGAGATACAGTCTATTTTAAGTGAATTACCTTCTGAAATAACGGATATAAAATAACCTAATCAAGAAGATATTTAACTTTACTGAGTGCGAAAAGTAGTGGGTTTCTTGTGCCGGATTAAGAAGAAGGATACTATTAATAATTAATTTCTCAGAGGTAGAAAAAACTAATCAATCTCTATAAAATTTTAATAAGTGTCGTTGTCTTAATAATACATTGTTATCTATCAATCCTCTCTGTAAACGGAAGCATTTATAGTATCACCTTTCTCATAGACAAGATAACTTCACTAAAATATGTAACATTTACAAAGTGTCAACGACATTCGTTCTCTCACAGGGATAATTTGCGTTCAATTAGAAGTGGAAACTCATTTGTTAATGGCATTGGCAATTATTTAATGTATGGCAGGAGCAGGTGGTATGGTCCTCAATTATTTCCGATGTATAACCTTCTTTAATTAGTATATTTCTAATAGTATTGAAGGAGGGTTTGCCATAGATTGTAGCGATACCTTTTTCAAGGGATATATCAACCTCTTTAACTTCACTTATGTTTGAAATAATAGAGTTTACTCTTGTTAAACAGTGTGAGCAGGTCATTCCATCCACTTTAATTTTCAAATATGGTTCTTCTTTAATCGTGGGCGAAATTTTTCTCTTCATAAAATATTGAATAATTGAATCTATTTTTATTGTACTCAGGATTAAAATGATAGTTAGCAACAAAAGAGAGATGAATTTTACAGGGCTATCTGCGAGACTACTATGAGACATTAAGTGTACATGATTTGAAAACTGGAATGAAGGAACATAGTTTGTAAGCCAGTCAAATGTAAGTCCGAAGAATAAGGCTGAAACAATCATTGTTAAAACATAAATGATTACTGCTTTTTTGCCCAAGAACTGTTTTACGACTGCAATAGTAGCCATATTTGTTGCAGGACCTGCAATAAGGAAAGCCAAGGCAGAACCTGGCGAAGCACCCAAATATATTAAACTAAGTGCAATTGGTATGGATGCTGTGGCACATACATATATCGGTATCCCGACTAAAATAGCAGAAAAAATTTGTAATATTCCATTTCCTAAAAATTTTGTAATAACTCCTGGTGGAATAAATGTCGTTATAACTCCAGCAATAACAATTCCAAAAATCAGCGGTTTTGCAATTTCACGGGGCAATGTAAAAAAGCCATAATGGAGTATATCAATAACTCGTTCCTTTATTGTTCTGTTCGGGTTTTCATCCGAATAATTTATCTGGTTATCATTATTATTTATTTCAGTAGTCTCATCATTTTCAACCTTTCTTTTGCTAATCCAATAATACAAACATCCACCTACACCAGCAGTAATTAGTGCGATAAAGGGTCTATATATTGCTAAAGGTAGTCCTAACAACGCATAGGTAGCAAGAATGGAATCAACACCTGTTTGAGGTGTGGATAGAATGAATGCTAACATTGCTGGAACATTTGCTCCCTGTTTTCGAAGTGATGCCATAACTGGAATTACCCCGCATGAACAAAGAGGCAAAGGTATTCCTATTAATGCACTTTTGAAAATAGGTGCGTAACCTTTACCAGAAAGATGTTTTTTGACCCACCATGTTGGGAGGATTTGAGATAAAATACCTGCGATGAGAAACCCAAATAATAAATAGGGTGCCATCTCTGCGAATATATTTATAAAATTGGTCAGAAATTGCATTTGAAAGTTTCTTTTATGTTGAGTGCTATGTCATTTTTACAATCTAATTTATCTAATAGGTATAACATTAAATTGGCTATTGTTTATTTCAATTTCAATATCTTTTGCGAGTTTTGACAAAGCATTATTTACTGTTTGAATAAAATATTCATCGTTTTCAATGACAGATTCAACATTGAAGTTTTTATTAAATATTATCTTGCTTGATTTTTGTTCCCTTATCCTCAAATTTACTGATATATATATTTTTTGCTGTGAATTTTCTTTCACTTTGTAAAATGCATTAATTTCTCCGATAAGAATTACATCGGGATTTTTTATCTCCACAGCATCTGCAACATCTTGAAATCTTCCTGTTCTTTGAAATGATTTTATAAGGATTTTTTTAATTACATCTGAGGGGTGTTCTGCCCATTCTTCATTTTCATTTATATACATTTTACCTTGTTCATCTAAATAGGTTACATAGTTTGTAATTGTTCTTGGGTAATCTAAACCTCGTATAGCGAGGGTAAGCCCCGTGGGTTCGCCTCGTAGTTCATCAATTTCAGGGCGTAAATAGTATTTTATCGGGGTATTTGACATTGTTGGAGATAAACACCCTGAAAAAGAGGCAAGTATTATAAAAATTAGGATACTTCCTTTATTTATGTTTGCTTTCATATTTACTTTCCTTCTTTTGGATATGCTTTTCCTCTTATTAGAGAGGCTGGATTGTTTTTGATTGTATCTAATACATTTCTTAATGATTCTAATGTTTGGTTCATTTCTTCCAATGTTTTTTGTATTGAAAACTCAACATTATCTACCTTATAGGAGGCGGTACTGGTTATACTTTTCAGGTCATTCACTAAATCATTTACGTTTTTGGATAACTTTTGTATTTCTTCCATTGTATTGTTTAAGTTATCTTGTGTTTTTTGGATATCTAACTGTTTTGCTTTTTCGTTTATTGTAGTAACCAAGTCTTCTGCTTTTTTTGAAAGTTGTTTTATATCACCAACGGTTTTCTCACTGGTATCTAACGTTTTACTTATTTTGGGTTCTATTTTCCCTAACGTATCTTCAATATTTTTCAACGTATTTTTGGCATTGTCCAATACTTCTTCTCCTTTTTCCAATACTCTATCAACTTTGTGAGCAATTTCTGTTAAATCTCCTGATTCAAGTCCTTCCATTCCTTTTTTGACTGAGTCAAGAATGTTTTTTAAATCTTCAACAAGTTCTTCAATTCTTGAACTCACAGCGGAAATAGTAGAGCGTCGTGCTGGTATTTTACTTCCTGGGGGTAATATAGGTGCATTAGGGTCACCGCCCCGTAAAGAAATTGCCATTGTTCCAGCGGCAAGGCTATAAATAACGAGATTTGCTTCGACACCTTTATGCAGGGTTACTTTTTTGCTGTCAATATTGACAACAACGTTTGGTTTTCCTTCACGGCTGACCTTTATTTCCTCAATTTTCCCGACAGGTACACCTAAATATTCGACAACACCGCCTTCATAAATTCCTAAAACAGATTCATCAAACTCGATTCGATATCTTACCCCGTAATTGCTATACATTCCAGAGACAAAATAAATAATTGTTAATACAAGAGAAACTGAGACAAGAAGAAATATTGAAACTTGAAATTTTTGTTTTTTCGTAGCCACGATTTTATCCTTGTTGTTTTTACTGTATTATCTATATGAAGTTATCATTTTCTGTTCATTGGGTTTCCGTTCGAAAAATTGTTTTACTTTAGGTATATGAGTATATTTTACTTCTTCTAATGTTCCACAAAAAATATTCTTTCCGCCATCTAACATGAGAACTCGGTCAGCTATCTTTTTTATTGATTCCAGTTCATGGCTTACTATTACAAATGTTATTCCTAATATGTTTCTTAAATCTAATATAAGTTCATCTAATTCTGCAGCAATAATAGGGTCTAAACCTGCGGAAGGTTCATCAAAGAAAACAAGTGGTGGGTCTAATGCCAATGACCTTGCCAGACCTGCACGTTTTTTCATACCACCTGATAACTCTTCGGGCATCATATTTTCGACGCCAGATAAACCAACTAAACTCAACTTGATACGAACAATATCGCTAATAATTTCTTGGTCTGTTTTGCCATATTCTCTTAGTGGAAGGGCAACATTGTCGCCCACGGTAATTGAATTAATTAAGCCACTTGATTGAAAGGCAATTCCGATGTTCTGCAATACTTTTGACAGTTCTTCCTCGTCCAATACTGTCACATCCTGACCATTAATGTAAATATGTCCATTTGATGGCTTCAAGAGACCACACACGGCTTTAAGCAGTGTTGTTTTGCCACAACCACTACCGCCTACGATTAGAAATATCTCGTGTTCATAAACTTCAAATGAGACATCTTCAAGGATTACTCTATCTCCATATCGTACTTCCAAGGATTCCACTTTTAATATCGTTTTTGGACTCAATGCTTAACCTTTCAATGTTATATAAGATAGTAAAAAATTACTGCAAATACAATGTCAACTGCAATTAACATAAAAACATCCATAACAACTGCCCGAGTTGTCATAAGTCCTACACCCCTTGAACCGCCAACAACTCTAAATCCATTATGACAGCCGATTAAGACAATGAATACTGCAAAAACAAATGTTTTTAATAATCCTTGCAATAAATCATTGAATTGGGCTGAATTAATTGTTTGTCGGAACCATACTGCGGGATTAAAACCTAAAACAACAATGCCCCACGCTGAACCTCCAAGAAGCCCAAAGATGAGGCCTAAAACAGATAAACAAGGTAAAACGATAAGAAGTGCAAGCATTTTGGGGGCAACAAGATATTGAACAACGTTGATACCCATGCCACGTAGAGCATCAATTTCTTCTTGAACTTTCATTGTGGATATTTCTGCAGAGATAGCTGCACCCGTTCGTGCGGAAACAACAGTTGCGGTCATAATAGCGGCAAGTTCACGAGCAAATCCAATCATAATTAAATTGGCAACATAAATACTTAATCCGAAACTAGCAACCTGTGCTGCTGAAAGCATGGCTATGATTAAGCCTAACAAAAAATTCATTAGACAAACGATTCTAACTGCACGAACACCCATCTCATAAACTTCTTCAATAAACAATTCCCAGCGGAATTTTTTTCCTAATAATGGTGCTAAAATAGTCCAATAAATAGCATCGATACATAAATTTATAAAATCTTTAATTTCGGAAAAAATTATACTATATTTATCAAATATTATGTCGAAAACCCCTGAAGTTGTTCTTGTTTTTAGTGGTTTGTATTCGAATGCTGGTGAAACTACTTCTAATATTTCTTTCACTTTTTCTTTTTCACCAGTCCAGATAAGAGTGCAATGTTTCTTTTTTAATTCCTCTGCGATGTGGAGTATCCACGCACATCCATAGGTGTCTATTGAATCTGTTTGGGATAAATCAATAATAATCTTACCTTTCTTATGAAGTTCTAAATGCTTTATCTGCCTGTATAATTCTTTACCTGAGTTTGAATTGATTTGGGATGGTGCTTTAATCGTAGGGGTTTCCATTATTCATTCCCCCGTATCATTTCAAGAAATTCATCTTCATTTATAATCTTTAATCCTAATTGTACTGCTTTGTCATACTTAGAGCCTGGATTCTCTCCTACCAGCACAAAGTCTGTGTTTTTGCTTACAGATGAAGTAGGTTTGCCTCCTAATTGTTTAATTTTTTGTTCTATTTGGTCACGGGTAAAATTTTTAAGGCTACCAGTCACAACAAAGGTTTTTCCGCTTAGGATATTTTTTTCTGGTGCTATTTCTGTTTTTTCTTCTGACATTCGAAGACCTAATTGTTTTAGGTCGTTTATAAGTTCTATATTTTCTTTCGTTGTGAAAAAGTTTTTTATGCTTTCTGCTACAATAGGTCCTACTTCGTTAATAGAAGTAAGTTCTTCTACACTTGCTGTCATTAGGTTTTCAATTGAACAGAAGTGTTCGGCGAGGATTTCGGCAATGTGCTGGCCAACATGTCGTATTCCCAAACCAAAAATTAAAGCACTTATTGGTCTGCTTTTGCTGTTTTCAATTGCATTTAGCAGATTATCCGCAGATTTGCTTCCCATTCTTTCCAGTTCTACCAATTGTTCCTTTTTCAAACGGTAGATATCTGCTATATTTTTTACTAATCCTTTGTTAACTAACTGTTCAACTAAAGCTGGACCTAATCCTTCAATATCCATAGCCCTTCTTTGAGCATAGTGTTGAATTCTCTGTTTTAATTGTGCTGGGCAGTCGATACTTAAACAACGATAAAAGACACCTTCTGGGTCTTTCTGGACATGGCTACCACACTCAGGGCAAATTTCTGGAGGTTTAAATGGTTTTGCATCAGGTGGGCGAAGTTCCAAAATGGGACGTATCACCTGGGGAATAATCTCACCTGCTTTTTGTATTTCGACTGTGTCGCCGACTCGTATATCTTTACGCTCTAATTCTTCAAAATTATGGAGCGTGGCTCGTTTTACTATCGTCCCTGCAAGAAGGACTGGTTCCATTTCTGCCACTGGGGTTAATGCTCCTGATTTTCCTACTTGCACCTTTATATTTAGCAATTTCGTTTTTGCTGTCTCTGCTGGAAATTTATACGCTATCACCCATCGTGGTGATTTGCTGGTAGAGCCTAACAGTTCGCGTATCTTATGTTCATTCACCTTTATAACCATGCCATCTGTTTCATAACCTAAGGAATACCTTTTTTCTCTCCATTCATTACAGCACTTGATAACCTCATTTATATCAGCACAGGCAGTCCAATGTGGATTAACAGGCAATCCCCATTTTTTTAATGTGGTAAGTGTTTCTACATGCGTTTTGCATATATCTTTACTTTGCTCTTCAAACACAATTTCATAGAAAAATACATCTAATTTCCGTTGGGCTACCAAACGTGGGTCTTTTAATTTTAATGTGCCTGCAGTTGTATTCCGTGGATTTCTAAAAGGCTCTTCTCCATTTTCTTCCCTTATCTGGTTCAATCTCTCAAGTTCTTCGTTTCTCATAAATACTTCGCCACGGACTTCTACCACATTAGGGGCAGAACCTCTTAATCTCAAAGGGACACTTTTAATTGTTTTTACATTTTCTGTTACATCAT
>JAIWNQ010000271.1 GCA_020216745.1 Candidatus Hydrogenedens sp. | reverse complement strand
CACCGCGGAAACCATCACCTCTTGTTGCTGCTCGTGTGTATATCTGATTTTCGTAGGTAATAGAAATTGCCACCCCGTCAATTTTTAATTCAACCACATAACTAATCTTTTCATCTGTTGATAAAGCACGGTGTATTCGCTGGTCAAATTCGCGTATTTCCGCTTCGTTATATGTATTATCTATAGATAACATCGGAACTTTATGCTCTACAGACTGAAACTCATCGATTACTTTTCCACCTACACGTTGTGTTGGCGAATAAGGTGTTTGTAATTGGGGATATTCTCTTTCTAAAGCCTCCAGCTCTTTTAATAGCATGTCGTACTCATAATCTGAAATTTCGGGTTTGGCATGGACATAATACAGTTCGTTATGTCGTTCTATCTCATTACAAAGAAATTCATGTTTTTCTTTTGCTTTTACAAATGCGTCGTCAAATAACTCCATACGTGCTACATTCCCTAAAATAAATCTTTTCAAGATATTTTATCATGAAGTTTAAAATATTATTACATCTACACGAGCCTTGTTCTCCCCTGTGGGACGAAAAAGGACGATATCTTTATTTGCATTCTCATTTATTTTTCCTGTTCTAATAAGACCAAAACCTGGCACATCAACCCTTAACCACGATTTCGTTTTTAGTGAGCCTTCCTGAGTAGCGATATTTACTGCTATAGTATTTTGTGATTGGCCAAAGGCAATATCCATTAAGCCATCCCCTGAAAAGTCGTCCACGGCATACGCAACCTGGTCTCTCCCTTCAGGGGCATCCATTGTAATGGATGTTTGATAGTCAGGCTTGGGTAGAAATCCGTTCTCTTTCGCTAAAAACACTTTCGTATCTACTGATAATTTACCCCTAATAAAGAAATTTATGAAGTTTGTTAAGCCAAGAGGAATACTAAATAAAATTAAATCATCTTTCGTATCATTATTGATATCTTTTATCATAGGCAAACACATACTACCTTTAATTTTGTATTCAAATTGTGGCTGTTCTGGATATTCATATTTTCCTGTGGATATATACATGAACACTGTTGTTTTTAAATTAATTGTTCCTTGTGTTTCTGTGAATAGAATATCGGGGACGCCATCTCCATTTACATCTCCCAATCGATATGATACGTCCCATTTCTCAGGATTCTTATGTTGTATCTCAAATTTATAATTGGAACTCCATTTTTCACCATGTGCAATTATTATTTCTTTGTTACCTAAAAATGCAATTGGTTTGGGATTTTCTGCACTTTTATTTAAAGGGTAGACCCCTGGATATTGATAAAATGATGTTAGGTTATTTCCTGGAATGATTTCGTGAAACAGATTTAATGGTAATGAAGTTAATATTTTTAGATTCTTTACTATCGTAATGCCATGCGGTGTAGGAACAAACCATTCGTTATCGCCATCGTTATCTAAATCAAAACATATCTCACGAAAGACCAAGGGTTCTTTTGCATTACATGGAAAAGAATTAACTATATTTATAGTAGTTTTTAATTTTATTTCTCCTTGCTGATAATCATAAATATAAAAACTATCACAATTGCCGAATACAATACATGGCTTACCCTCACATTTTGAGATAAAAACAATAGAGCAGGGTTCATTTATATCAAATATATTGGAAGGATTATTTCCAAATAATGGTGGTTCTTCTCTTTGTAAATAGATAATTATTTTTTTCTTGTATCCATCTTCTTCTGATATAAGAAACACAATATCTTTTCGCCCATCTGCATTTATATCGGTTATGATGGCATCACGAACAATAGGCTCTACATTTAATGTAATAATATCAGGATATGAAATTAATAAAAACCATATACCTGTTATGAAAATTGTCATATTCATACATCATCTCTTTTCATACTATCCGTTTATTTTTACATCTTATCATACCGTTTTATTTAATATGTTCTTTAATCTTTTCTTGTAAGCTATTTGCTTTTTGAAGGATGTTGTTGATTTTGTCCTTTTTTACCTCTGTGATTTCTTCCGCCTCCATTTTATTTAGTAATTCTATGAGTTGGGTTAAATGATTATAAATCCATATAAACATATCTTTGTCATTAGGTAGACGTTTTTTTAAGATGGCAACAGGTGATAGGTCTAATTTATTTTCTTTTATCATCTGTGCAATAACTGGTTCATCAGACATTAATGGATTAATAACCTTCACTTCTGGGTGTTTCGATAAAAATGAGCTTAATAATGATTCGTTGATGCTTTGATTACCTGTAATTTCTTTACATTTCTGGACGAGTTCTTTTATGGGAACCCATGGGTCTGGATTTTCGTCAAGAATAGAAAGACATATTTGTTCAATCGTTTCAATTAGATTCACCTTCAATCTCCTCTAAAAGATTCGTTTCGGTGATTTTTCCATTCATCATATTTATACGAACTGTCTTTATTTCATAGGGTTTGAATGTAAGTGGAAACACTAACTGAGCAAAGAAGAGATGTAAATTTGTTGTGGTTTCATAACCATGCGTTTCATAGGCTCGGATAATGAGGTCTTTATTGTTTTCACCCTTTTTTACAACAGAAATTAAAATGTTTTCCGCTTCTGTGCCCAATAGCGTTGCACTCTGTTCTCTATTTCCCTTATGTGTCGGTTCAAGGTGAGCAATTAAAGGTACGTTTAACTCCCATGCTGATTTTACAATCCTTGTTTTTCTCCAATCATCAGCATGAGGGAAAAGTCTTAATTTTTGATGATGCCAGCCTTGGTCTATAATTGGATAATTGGCTTCAGCAGTATATCTATTAGGTTCATGATGAGCATAAGCAGGGCTACGTAGCAATGTTACTCTAATGATATTATCCTTTATATCATAGGCATAATTATCCGTTGTTAACACGGCAAAACCATAAGGTTTGTCATCGATAGTGCCTGACAAATCAACCCATTGTTGAGCTGGCTCTTCTTCCCCATTGCAAGGGCGGACTTGAATTCCATAGGGGACTTCGTATGTGGCGGTACCATGTCTAATTCTTGTATTTGCAAACCACTTTAAGACGGCATACTTTTCCAACCAGAGAATATCCAATGAAACATCAATATCTGCTATGTCCTTGTATAAGATTATTTCTTGAACAACTTTAGAGTTGTTGTATTCAAATTCTTGAACTATACTTGCAAGCACCTCTCCTCTCTCTTTTATGAACATATCTGTAAGCTTAAACTTTCCTGCTTCTACAGAGTATTCAGACACATCATGACTCCATGTGTCGGAAGAATCAACTATTGGAACTACTTTGGCAGAGTGATTAAGAACGTCGACCTTATGTTGTTTATCATATAATTTAGAAATACCACCTCGAATTGTATCGAATTCAATATACCAATGGTCATTTTCTAATGTGTCCTTCTTTACCTCAGGGGGATGTGGTGGTAAATAAGGTTTTAAGCCCAATTTGTGTATCTCTCTATGAGTTTCACACTCAGACCTTGCAAAATAAACCCTATAACCCATTGATGGGACATCCGCTATAAACACGTACTTTTTTGAACCTGGAAAACTTGATTGAATGGTCTGAATAGGACAACAATTTTGTTCATCATCTACTAACTCTACATTATCAACATTAAGCCCTCTTTTTATAATCTCTGGAACGTAAACAGGTTGCTTTACAGGCCAGGCAAGAGGATTAATAACAATGATTGGATTTCCCTCTCCTTTTGTATTTATACGTTGGGCTATCTTCTGCATAGTTTGATTGATAATAACATCCGCTCGATGTCTTCCAGCCCCTAACTGGTCTCTCACATCTTGGTAGGCTTCATAAATACTTGTTCCTGCCAAAATATCATGAAATTGGTTAAACAAAAGGTCTTTCCAAATAGCCTCAAATATATGTTCTGGATAATCGACTTCCTTTAATAGCCAGCCAGCGGTAGCGAATCGTTCTGCTAAAAGAATTTTATGCTCTGTTTGACGATTTAACTTTTTAATCTCTGTGAGGACGCTATAACAACCTCTGGCATGATGCTGTAGTTCCCCATGTATAGATGGGATTTTCTTTGTATGTTTTAATAGTTTTTCAAAATAATTTTCAAGGGTTGAGAAGTAGAATGCATATCTATTAAGTTCTTTTTGTCGTTTTATAATGGTTTCTATTGTATTTCGTGTTGGACCGCCACCATGATTGCATACACCCAAAAAGCACAGAAAATCGGTTTGGTTTTTATTCCAATATTTATATTTAGTGATGTTATTAACTTTTCTCATTACTTCATCCGTTTCTCCACCATAGCTTTCTGGTATTACAGATGCAATCACAGAAGAACCGTCATTAGAGTACCAACGGAACGTAGTTCCCTCGGGGTATTCTTTTTCTGTGTCTGGGGAAGGACGCATATAAACATAATATTTAATTCCCAGTTTTGAGAATATTTGGGGTAGTGTTCCAGCATGGCCAAAACTGTCAGGGGCAAATGCTACTACTGCTTTTTTCTTAAACACTTTTTGAAAAAATTTCTGAGAATACAAACCATGTCGGACAAAGGATTCACCACATGGCAAATTACAATCAGGTTCAACATAAAAACTACCGACAATTTCCCAACGTTTTTCATCTACTCTCTTTTTTATTTTTTCAAATAGTCCTGGTGCTGTATTCATGATGCACTCATAAAAGAAAGAACTTCCAGCAGTAAAGGTTAACTGTGGGAACTCTTCCATCAGATTTAATACACTTGAAAATGTGCTTCTAACTTCGGTAAACCCTTCCGTCCACCTCCATAACCACACAGGGTCTATATGAGCATGTCCTATAAAATGTATTACTTTTTTCTTGGAATCTTGTTTCATATTTACACCCTCATTTTTTATCCTTATATTTTATATCATACATTATTAAAGTGCTTTACTTATAATACTTGTTTATCTATCTATCTATCTATCGAAATATTATTTTAAGTAAATTTGTTAAACATAGCGGATTTCAAATAACACAAACCAAAAAAGGAAAAAGATATGAGAAATATTTATTTACTATACCGTTTCATTATTAGTTTATTTGTTTCGTTTGTTTTGGGTTTAATACCTCAAAAAAACATTTCCGCAGAACAAAGAAGTAAGGATACTCCACTAAAATTTAAGGTTAAGTCCATTAGTGGGGAAGAGATAGATTTAGCCCAATATAAAGGTAAGGTGGTTATGATTGTCAATACAGCATCAAGATGTGGTTTTACTCCACAATATAAACAACTTGAAAGTATATATCAGAAGTATAAAGATAAGGGATTTGTTATTCTTGCCTTTCCTGCAAACAATTTTATGAATCAGGAGCCAGGAAGCAGTGAAGAAATTAAAACATTTTGCGAAATTAACTATAAAATAACGTTTCCTGTATTTGAGAAAGTCTCTGTTGATGGGGCTGACATTTGTCCCTTATATAAGTTCCTCACCTCTGAAGATAATGCCCCTTTTAGTGGGAGTATCAAGTGGAACTTTACTAAGTTTCTTATCGGTAAAGATGGCAAAACAGTTGCTCGTTTTGAGCCTAAAGTAAAACCTGACGATTCTTCTGTAATTGAAGTAATTGAGAGAGAACTTGATAAAAAATGACCTATTATGCCTTACTAATTTTCGGCTGGTCTAATATATATTTTTCTATCTAAAACTTTTTGTATGATTATTTTGTTTTTAAGTTCGGGATTATTGGTTACAGAGTCAACAATATGAACGATGGGACCATCATAATAAAGTTTGTACTTAATTCTCTTTTTTGATTCGAATAAAACCTCTGTTTGACATCCATACGTTATTGTTTCCAATAAATCCATTACATTCTTTGCAATCATATTATCCTTGAAATTCTCAAAATAGATATATATATTCTTTTTATCGTCGTCCTTACTCAAGCCTGCTAAAAATGAGTACGTAACAATTTTTGGGATAGATTTTAATGCACAGTCTTCTGCAGTTTGTATCATTCCTTCTTTATAATCCTTACTCTGAACGGACGAACTTATACTAAAAGCATTGATAAGTTTCCCATCTTCACTATGAAAGATTTCTATAGTTAAAATACATCTACATTTTGCAACTTGACTATCAGGCATACTTTGCATTATTTCGTATTTGTTTACTCCTAAAATAACCACATCTGCTTCCTGAGATAGGGCTATTTGTTTTTTTCCATCTAATCCTTGATTTATAAGTATATTTATCTCTTTGGAACTAATTCCTTCCTTATTTAAATTCATCTTTTCAACTGAAAATTTTAAGTTCTTTAATTTTTGTTCAATTGCATTGAAAGAGACTTGTGATTCTTCATAAATAATATTATCTGAATCCGTTGTATTTGAATTTAAGATTAACAACGAAATAACGGGTAAGTCTGGAGTATAGGGAATTAAACACGTTGCGACATCTTTATCAATAGACTCTTCATCCAACTCAACCTCTAATTCTATGGTTGCTTTGTCATTTATTGTGTTTTCATTCAAAATCTTAGCATTTTTTATATACACTGATGATTTATTCAAAATAGGTTTGAGGTAATTTAAATAGGCTTCGGGCAGAAATGAGAGGATATATCTTTCAATTGCATTTTTTTGTGCTTGCTCAATAGCCATTTGTCGAACTAAGTAGGAAGGTCCAACCGCATAACCTTCAGAGCGGAGTTTTATTGGTTCTGAATTATCTTCACCACTGGCAAGAAATGTTAGGCATGCATACAAAAGAAAAATTAAAGCAAAAAATTTTTTTATCGTAGAATAAAATCCCGTTTTGATAAATATCATTCACGGCCTCGGAAAATAATTAAAATTCGTATTAATTGAAGTATAGCACTTGCCGCTGCGGCTACATAAGTTAAAGCGGCTGCATTTAGGACCTCTCTAACCCCTGCCAATTCATCTTGTGTCAATACATTTCCATTAGCTAATATTTTTATAGCACGTCTGCTTGCGTTAAATTCAACTGGTAACGTAATAACAGTAAAAAAGACCGCCGCTGAGAATAGATAAATTCCGACATTAATTAACCATTGTGCATGGATACCAGCATGGGTTAAAAGAAAACCTATAAATATAATTGGAAAGGCTAAATAGGAACCTATAGAACTTATAGGGTATATGAATTGTCTGACCTGCATTGGTGCGTAACTTCTTGCATGCTGAATAACATGACCTAATTCATGGGCAGATATTCCTATAGAGGCAATACTATTCCCGTAATATACGGGTTCGGAAAGTCGAACCGTTTTGCTACTCGGGTCATAGTGGTCTGTTAATTCACCTGAAATAGGTTCAATGCCAACATCTGAAATACCTTCTTTATCAAGAATCCATTGGGCAACCTGGGCACCAGTTATTCTCTGACGATTTGGAATGGACATATATTTTTTGTATGCATGTTGAACCTTCATCTGAGCCCATAGTGCTAATATTATTGCGGGAATTAATAGTAAATCAGCTGGATGGAAAAAGTATATTGGCATAAACTCCTCCTTTTAATTTATAGTTAATACGATATTTACTTATTATAATACGATACTGGGATGTAAAAAGTTGATAACTTTTATTTCTTAATTTGTTGATTCTGGTTTAACCCAACTGTTAGAGATTGTTGAGGAATGTGTTGTTGCTGTTGTTTTTTCATTATACAATTTCCGTTGAAAATGGCTCCCTCCTGAACACTAATCCATTTTAAGGCTATGATATCCCCATTAAGTTTTGCAGACTGCAATAATTTCACTCCAATTTCCGCTTGAACACTCCCATTTACTTGTCCAGAGATAACTATCCTTTGACCCGAAATGAGTTCTGCTTGAATTTTACTATTAGGACCAATTTCAACATCATTTGTAGATTCGATTTTACCTTCCACGATACCGTCTATCGAAGAGGATAATGCTTTTATACTACCTTTGACTTCTGCTGTTTTACCTAAAATAAGATTTCCTTTAACTAAGATATTCCCGTTGATTTTACCGTAAATTTCTGCATCACATTCACCTCTTACAGAGCCTTCAATATATACATTTTCAGGGATTATCATAACTTTTAATCCTGTTTTTGTTGGTTTTGGAATATTTATATTTTCACTGTCGCCTGTTTTTGGAGTGGTAGTTTGCGGAGCGGATGTTGATTTTTCCGTTTCCACTTTTGGTTGTTGTTGCGGTTTCGTTTCGTCTTGAGGTGTTCGATTTGCCTGAAGAACCTCATTCCATTGGCGAAACCTTAATTTACCGAATAACGTTTTTGATTCTTTTTTGTCCTCGTCTTTACTCATGATGACCAGTCCTTTTAGACGAGTTTAAATTTAGTTGAAAAAGATTATAACAAATTATAACAAATTGAAAGTATTTTATCATCTTTTGAAATCCATGATATAATTATATGTTATTTTTTATAGATGGATAATCATGATGAATACCAAAACGACAGATAAATTACAATTTCCAGAATGGATTCGATTTAGGATTCCTAATACAAAGGAACTTAATGAGGTCTACAATTTTCTTTCAAAAAATAACATATCAACGGTTTGTAAGAGTGCTCTATGTCCGAATCGAGGTGAGTGCTGGTCACGGCGGACTGCTACCTTTTTGTTATTAGGAGAGATTTGTTCAAGAGCATGTGTATTTTGTTCCGTCTCGAAAGGCCGTCCTTTGCCTCCAGACCCTTTAGAAAAAGATAGAATTATTGAATGTATAGAGTTTATGAACCTTCGTTATGTTGTTCTCACCATGGTTACACGTGATGACCTCAGTGACGGAGGAGCCAAGCACATTGCGGAGGTTATCGAGGAGATAAAAAGAAAGTTTCCGAAGAAAAAAGTAGAGATTTTAGCATCAGATTTTCAAGGGGATAAACACGCAATCCAAACAGTTCTATCCTCTAATCCTGACGTTTTTTCCCATAATGTAGAAGTAGTTAACCGCCTTTGTTCTAAGGTAAGAGACTCGAAATGTTCTTATGAGCGTTCATTAAATGTTTTAGAAACTGCTAAAAGTTTTGATGCACATATCATTATAAAATCAGGATTCATGGTTGGATTAGGAGAAACTCAGGAGGAAGTTCTACAAACATTAACAGACCTTTCAAAAGTAGGTTGTTCAATAGTTACAATTGGACAATATTTACAACCGACTAAAAGGCAGGTACCAGTATCAAGGTTTGTTTCACCGAATGAATTTGAGTTTTACGCTCATTGGGCAAAGGAGCACCTATCCTTAACAGTGATTGCGGGTCCTGAAGTTCGTAGTTCTTATCATGCTGATTTCTGGTGTGACAATACAAAAGGAGGTTGAGTATCTATGGATTTTTATGTTTATATTCCAGATGAAGCAAAATCAGATGAACCAGATGATAAGGTTCAAGTTTCGCAGTGGTTTTACAAGTTAGAAGACGTTATTCAAAAAGAAACAGATTTAGTAGAGATATGTACAGATAAGGCTGTATATATAGTTACTGCTCCTGTGTCTGGCAGACTTAAAGAGATACTTGTACAGGAGGGAGAATATTTTAGTCCGACCAATCCTATGTGTATAATAGATACCGATTTGTATTAAATACATATAAAATGAATCCTGTTGATGAGGAGATTCTCATGAAGTTAAATGTAGGTGTTATTGGTGCTGGAACGGTAGGTGGAGGTGTTATACATCTCTTGCTAAATCACTATGAACATATAAAAAATCAAACAGACGTTGAATTAGAATTAAAACACGTTGTTGAAATTAAACCAGAATTATTAAAACCTTTTGATTTAAACAATGTTACTGTTTCTGCAGATATTGATTCTCTCCTAAACAATCCTGAGGTGGATGTCGTTTGCGAACTTATAGGTGGATTGGAACCAGCAAAGACATTTATTATCAAATCATTAAAAGCAGGGAAACATGTAGTAACAGCGAATAAAATGCTTCTTGCAAAATATGGTACTGAGCTATGTGAAATAGCGGAGCAATCTGGAAAAGAATTAAAATTTGAAGCTTCCGTTGGAGGTGTTATCCCTATTATTAAAACGT
>JAIWNQ010000270.1 GCA_020216745.1 Candidatus Hydrogenedens sp. | reverse complement strand
TAAAAGAGGTTCTATCTACCACACATATCGAAGTGGTATACGGTATAGTAAATGGAACATGTAATTACATTTTAAGCCGTATGACCTATGAAGGACTTGATTTCCAAGCCGTGTTAAAAGAAGCACAAGCGAACGGTTATGCGGAAACTCCACCTGATTTGGATATTGAAGGATTTGATACGGCTCATAAATGCCAGATATTAGCAAGTCTCTGTTTTGGCACTCCTGTTAATCTTGATGAAATTTATATTGAAGGTATTACCAAAATAACATATAGTGATGTTTCGTACGCTAATGAGATGGGCTATGTGATTAAACTTCTTGCCATTGTTCGTAAAATAAATGGTGAGATAGAAACACGTGTACATCCAACTTTTGTTCCCCAAAATCACCTTCTTGCTTCTGTTCGTAATGAATTTAATGCGATATATGTTGAAAGCGATTCTGCAGGACCAACTTTATATTACGGGAAAGGTGCTGGGAGATTTCCGACCGCAACTGCGGTTATTAGTGATTTGTTAGATATTGCACGTAGAAAAAATTCTCCTACTTCTCCACCATTTATTTATTACCATAATCTAAATATTCGGGATATGGGGCTACTTCGTAGTCGTTATTATTTGCGGTTTACTACGAAAGATTATCCTGGAGTGTTAGGGCAAATCTGCACTATTTTGGGAAAGCATCGTGTTAGTATTTCCTCATGTCATCAAAAAGAAACCTTACAGTATCATGAAGCACTTCCAGTTCATGTCGTTATTATGACCCATGATTCATTAGAATCCAGTGTGCAGTCTGCAATATTAGAAATAGACAAGTTAGAATGCATTGTTGAACCTACACAGTTAATACGAGTTTTGTAGAAACCTAAACTGATGGAGTATTTTTATGCAAAATATAGGTATTATTGAGCGATATCGGGAGTTTTTACCTATCAGTATTAATACCCCTATTGTAACTTTAAATGAAGGGGGAACACCTTTAGTAAAAGCACCGACACTAAGTTCAGCAATACATCCAAAGATTAATATATGGCTCAAATACGAGGGATTGAACCCAACAGGTTCTTTTAAGGACCGTGGAATGACTGTCGCAGTTACGAAAGCCAAAGAGGAAGGCTTTAAGGTGATAATGTGTGCATCTACAGGGAATACTTCGGCATCAGCTGCTGCTTATGCGGCACGAGCGGGTATTCAATGTGCTGTCCTTATTCCTGAGGGTAAAATTGCTCTGGGAAAATTATCACAAGCCATGATACATGGTGCAAAAGTTATTCAGATAAAAGGAAACTTTGATGATGCACTCCGATTGGTTCGAAAAATCTGTAGTGAATATCCTATCGCTCTTGTAAATTCGGTTAACCCTTACCGAATTGAAGGACAGAAGACAGGGGCATTTGAAATTGTAGATTCTTTTAATGGATTTGCTCCAGATTTTCAAGCCATGCCCGTTGGGAATGCTGGGAATATTACAGCGTATTGGAAAGGATATAAGGAATATTACCAGATAGGTAAGGCAAAGAATTTGCCTAAAATGTTAGGTTTTCAGGCGGCAGGTTCAGCACCTATCGTTTTGGGACATCCTGTTGAAAATCCGCAGACCTTTGCAACTGCAATCCGAATTGGCAATCCCGCAAGTTGGAAGGGTGCTGAAAATGCAAGGGATGAGTCGGGTGGTGTTATCGGTATGGTTACTGACCATGAAATCAGAGAAGCCTACAAGTTGTTAGCCCGAACCGAAGGTGTTTTTGCAGAACCAGCAAGTGCTGCGAGTATAGCAGGGGTTATTAAACTTTCCGAAAATGGTTATTTTGATAATCAAACACCATTTGTAGGTGATAAATTACAAATTGTGTGTATTCTAACGGGACATGGGCTAAAAGACCCAGATAATGCGATAGCTGTGGCAGAGCAACCAATAACAGTAGAACCCAAAGAGGAAGAGATACTAAACACGCTTAATCTTGTGGAAGAAGTGAAGATTTAGTCATTATCAATTAAGAACTAAAATCCAATGCTAATGTAATTATCTTTTTAGGTTCTGCGGATAACTGCACTGTATTGTTAGTAATAGATACTTTATTAACATCCTCTTCATTTAGATTTGTACACCACACATCCGTAATAGGTAGGTTAAACTTTATTGTACTTAATACCTGCCTCTCTGATGGGTTATAAAAGCGAACAATAAGCCTATTATTCCTATCTTCTGCTAATTTTAATGCAGTTATCTGGAGTGGTTCACCTTCTATCTCTAAAAAACTCTGGGATAAAGGTAAATGTCCCCCCTTTATTGGTCCTGCTTGAACAGGTTCTAAATTTGCATTTAATTTCTCGGCTTCCTTAATAACGCCATTTTCCCATGTGCCTTTATGGGGATATATAGAATAGGAAAATTCAAGTTCGCCAAGACACTGTGATAGTTCCATTTCTGGGTAAACATCCCATCTACCAAAAATAGGTGCATTACGAAACGTAAAGGCACGGAATAAAGTTATTGCTACTGGCCGAATAGGTTCATCCATAACCTCATACTCTCGCAAACCACAATTATTTATCACTGCAAAACCTATTTCTCCATCAGAGATATCGACAAAACGATGCATCGGATATTGTGGATTTGGCCTTCCATAATATGGATTATCGGGTGAAACATGGATAGGTCTACGGACAACATCAAAAGCCATTTCTGCAAAACTATGTGTTGCTTTTTCAAGTCCTGTCGGGAATATAACCCTTAAACGGTGATTTCTGGCATTATTTTTCACCTTTGTAGTTATTTCTAACTGACGACTTCCCTTCCTTAACGTAAAATAACTTGTTATGTCTAAGGGGACTTTTTCTTCTTTACGTTTTGTATGATTCTTCTCTGCTTCTCTATCTAATTCAGTTATATTTCTTTCGAGACCAGATGGTATGTTCATCACATAGTCAATACGTATTCGAGCTAATAAATGCCCATTAACTTCAACTACAAATTTAGCAGGGGAAGCGTAGGAATATATCGTCTCGTTCTCGTCTGGTTCCATGTGTATCCATGAATGCCCAGTTTCACCTGTATCTTCAAAGTAATGCAGATTTGTAAATTTACTACCCGTTTCCTTATCCGTCAGATTAAATGTTCCGTCATTATTAAACGTTATGTACAGATACTCATTTTCTAAAATAAATGGGGTCTTAAAAATATTGTTGACTTCTACAGGCGGATTGTTCTCAGCTGGTTTAAGATAATATGTCTTATACCCTAATGCTGGTATATTATTAACATCAACATGGGTAAGAAATCGTTTTGACCTTAATTCAATAGATATGTCTTGAAGATTTCTAACGAGGGTTCCAGTCTCGAATTGCTCTTGTACTTGCATGCTACATACGGTATTCGTTTCTGGGTCTATAATTTCGAAAGATTCATAACCCATATTTTCAGGGACATCAATATACACAGATAAAACGTGGTTGCGTTCAAATGGGCTTGGATTAAACACTACAAACACACTCTCTTTTACTGGGACATTCGATAGATTGATTTTAGAGTAGATATGTTGTAGTGCACGACGCATTAATCCTTCACTAATAATAGAGATTTGTTCTGCTCGTGAAAGAGCATCCTTCTCCATTTGGTCTATTCCACCACCCGTAATTGTGTCATGAGGATGATTTTGTAATAGGAGTTTCCATGCACGTGTCAATGCATTTCTAAAATATTCTTTACCTAACACATTCGATATAGCACACCATGGTTCTGCACCTCGTTGTAACATCATTTCGGATTGATGATTTGCCTTTTTTACTCGGAATCGCGCACTAATAACATCTCCCATAAGGTGGGTCCATTTTCCTGTTGCTCCAGGGTCTCTACTTTCTCCATAAATTACGGTTGGATTCTTAACACATTCTCGCATTGCCTGCATAAATTCTTCTAAATTTGATAGACGAATCTCATGTTCAGGCAAAAGTTTTTGGCAAAGTTTAATAATCTCGGATTCCTTTTCATCAGGAGAAGAACTGTCAAACCCTTCCATACAACATATATGAGGTGTAGTAAAATGTTGTGATTCGTCGTTGACTAATTTTTGAAGTTGTTCTTGAATGGGTTCTACATTCCACATCTTGTTCGAAGGGTCTGTAATGTAATAATGAGCTCGGGGTCTACTTGTAGAAGCAAGACGTAAAGGACCTGCTCCTCTATCCCAGTTATAAAATGCATAGACATCATCGGAGCCATAACGTAACACGCGATAGACGTAAATGTAATAACTGAAACGACTCAAACATCCAAAACGCATTCCTAATAATCGAGACCCGTCAGGTCCTTCAAAAATAAATTCGCTTTTAGGTGTATTTATTCCTCGATAGAAAATAATTGTATCGATTCCAAAACCATTGTATATTTGAGGCATCTGTGATGTTTGTCCATAACTAAAAGGGGTATAACCAATTTTTGATACTTTCCCGAAAGATTGGGCAACTCGATGTCCTATTAATAAATTGCGAACTAACGACTCGCCGTTAACAATGAATTCTTCTGGTAATGAGTACCAGGGACCGATAATAAGTTTTCCAGACTGAACGAGGTTAACAATGTCTTCTCGTTTTTCAGGTCTTAATTCAAGATAATCTTCAAGGCAAACAGTCTGGGAGTCTAATGTAAAGGAATGAAAATCAGGGTCTTTCTTTAAAATCTCTATCAATTGGTCCATAAATTCGACTAATAAAAGTCGCGTTTCCTCAAATGGATATACCCATTCTCTATCCCAATGGGTATTAACAACGACATGGATGATTTTCTTCTCTTGATTCATAAGTGTGGTAACCCCTCATTATCATTGTTTTGTGCATATAGACTTTTTATATTATTTTTGTAGAGAACTCTTATTGCTGTTCTTGTTGGGAAGAAGATTCCACTGGTTCACTGACGGTTTTCTGGGTCTCTAAATTTCCAGTATTTTCTTTCACTTCATCTTTTGTAGCACCTTGCTGAGTTTCTTCTTCTTTCTTTTCTTCAGGGAATAATTCAGGATGGTCTGTTTTTATTTTTTCGAGGGCACTTTTTGCTTTATTTGCAATTGACGAATCTGGGAATTCTTCTTGTTGCTTCTTATATTCTTCAATCGCTCCTTTTAAATCCTCCTTTGCTTCTAAAACACGGGCGATATTAAATGATTGTCTTTTCGCTATATACGAATTACTCCACTTTTCCTTAATTTCTTTATAAATATTGATGGCATTATCATAGTTCTTTCTTAATTCTTCCAAGTAGCCTAATCCTTCACGTGCATTAGGAACCCATTCGGATTGTGGATATTTATCACAAAGTTTTTTCCAGACGTTTTCCGCCTCGTCAAGTTTCCCTAAAGCCATTGCTGTTTCGCCATATACATATAAAATTTCGGCTGATAACGGTGCATTTATATCCAATAATGGTTTAAGTGCATCCAGTCGTTCTTGCAAATCCTCTTTTAAGACAGCACTGGCATACTTTGTCATTACATCTTTTGTTTTTGATGATTTATAGGACCCATAAAATCCACCGATGATAACGCACAACAAAATAAATAACACTGAAAAAGAATAAAGGTAAATATTCTCTTTAATGTGAGCCCACCATAAAAGTAATTGGTTTTTAGGCTCTTCCATATTGGGCATGATGTCTTTTACTTCTGTCTTTCTTTTTTTCTGTCTACGAATTGGCATAGATAAAAATCCCCTTCACATTTGTTTATTAATGTTATTAAGTTAAGAATTATACCGATATACTCAGGGGTAGAACAAAATCACAAAAGAGGACTCCAAGAAATAATTTTCCATCCATCGGACTCTTTTTGTAATGTGATGATTACTTTCCCCTGAATATTTACAGGAACGCCTTGCACAGGGTCAAAAGGCTCTGCAATAGTTCCAAATGTATCGATAACTGTCGCTTTATTACCTTCTATGTTTATTTCTGGTGTTGCTCTTGTAATACGTATAACTCTGTAATCTCGAATAATACCTTGCAAATATTCTCTAATATCATTGTATTTTCTATTTTGTTCGTCTCTATAATCCAATGAAATATAATCCATTGCTTTTCGTAATTGTTTCCTTTCAACCAGTCTCTCAACAGAATCAAGAACAGAAATTATTTGCTCTCGCTCAGATGAGGCAGATTTATTTAAGAGAGGAATATCTATCCTTTTAACAGTATTACAGGAAGTTAAAATAAAAGTACTTCCCACAATACTTAAAAGTAATAATATGTATATAAATCTTAAAGAAACAATAACACGGCTCATTTATAATTATTCAGAAGGTGTTAATGTTGTAATTAGCTGTTTCGGTCTTCCAATTCCTCGAGAACGTATATTAACTTGAAGTTTTCTTCCCTCTTTTGAATAATTTAGTTGTATTCCATCTCCTTGGATAACATTATCCAATTTCCACCCATTTTTGGGGCATTCTTTAATATAAAACTGGGCAATATCATTTACATCTGCTCTGATGTTGTATACCATCCGACCTACTTGCATAGTGCTCGATTCATATACATACGAACGGTCAAAATCTTCTTTTACCTTATCTGGTAACGGAACGTCTTTAAATCGCTGAGTTCCTGGCACAAGAGTTGTAGTTCCTTCTGGCAATCCAGTTGATGTTTCCGCCTTCGTCTCATCTAACAGTTCCACAGGAGGCGGTTGGTCTTTATTCTTCTTCCACGGCATAGAACCACAGCCAGAAGATAAAATTAATATTGAGAATAGGGACAAAACAATTAAAAACGTTGAGAATTTTCTTACACTCATGATATATACCTCCTGAGTTAATTTAACAAATTTTATTAAAGCATATAAAAATAGATAGGGAATATTCAAGCGAATTATGGTCCATTGACATTTATTGTAGGCGGTCCTTCTTTCCCTGTTGTTTTTTCATAATAACCTTTGCCTGAGCGAACATACTTTGTAAAACCTTTTTCAGCAAGGTTTTTGTCACTTAACATTTGTTTTGCCATCCGTTCATTAGCCCAACCTGCAATATGTGCAGGCTTAAATATCCGAATTACTTTTTCGCCTGTTTGTGGATGGAACTGTAAAGGAGGCTCACCTGCCTTTTGAAACACTTCGATAATTTCACCTTCGCTACCGTCCTCGTGAATTACCTGATATGTGTATAAAGGCATGTTCATTCCTCCTTTCTGAAATTATGTTTTGTTTCATAACTTCAGAGGATGTTTCTTTTCAAATTGGTCTATTAATTTTTCAAATCGCAATGTGAGACCTATCTGGTCCCATCCATTTAATAAACGTTCCTTTAAGAAGGAATGGATGTCAAAATGTATTTGTTCCCCATCTGGCTTGGTAATTTGTTGATTTATTAAATCGATCTTTAATGTATACCCCTCTTTAGCACGAACTTCATTGAATAATTGCTCGATTATTTCTGGTGACAAGGTAATAGGTAAAATTCCGTTATTAAAACAATTATTGTAAAAAATATCGGCAAACGAAATAGCCAGAATACAACGGAAACCATAGTCCTTTAATGCCCATGGTGCGTGCTCCCGTGACGAACCGCAACCGAAATTGTCACGTGTCAATAAAATAGTAGCACCTTTATAACGTGGTGCATTCATCTCAAATTGCGGATTGGGTGTTTTCCCATCATCGAGATAACGCCAATCATAAAAAAGGACATCTTCATAACCTGTTCTCTGTATTCGTTTCAAAAATTGTTTCGGAACTATCTGGTCTGTATCTACATTTCTCGCATCTAAAGGTGCGACAATTCCTTTTAATACAGTAAATTTCTCCACTGTTCTATCTCCTTTTATTCATTAAATTTCCATTTACGAATATCAACAAAATGTCCAGTAATAGCACAGGCTCCAGCCATGGCTGGACTAACAAGGTGTGTGCGTCCTCCTTTACCTTGTCGACCTTCGAAGTTACGGTTTGAAGTGGAGGCACAACGTTCCCCCGGATTTAATCGATCATCGTTCATTGCGAGGCACATGGAGCAACCTGGTTCTCTCCATTCAAAACCTGCTTCTATAAAAATATTGTGTAATCCTTCCTGTTCTGCTTGTCTCTTTACTAACATCGAACCTGGAACAATTATTGCCTGCTTTATTCTCTTATTAACTTTATAACCCTTCACAACCTTTGCCACTTCTCGTAAATCCTCAATCCTTCCATTTGTACAGGAACCAATAAATATCTTATCTACTTCGATGGCTTCGATAGGAGTTCCTTCTTCAAGTCCCATATATTGGAGGGCTTTGTTAACCGCATTTCTGCGGTTTGTATCCTGTATCTCATTTAACACAGGAACCCTGCCTGAAATAGGAGCAACCATTTCGGGAGATGTTCCCCATGTTACTTGCGGTTCTACATCCTTAGCATTAATGATTATTGTTTTATCATAAGAACAGCCAGAGTCAGATGCCCATGACAACCAGAGTTTTATCAGTTCTTCTTCGGGGATATGTTTTGGAATATAAGGTCTTCCTAATAAATATTTCACAGTCGTCTCATCAGGAGAAATTAGCCCTGCTCGTGCACCTGCCTCTATGGTCATATTGCACAAAGTCATACGACCTTCCATAGAAAGGTTTCTAACAACTTCTCCTGTGTATTCAATTACATAACCCGTGCCTCCATCTGTTCCTATTTTCCCGATAATATGCATAATAAGGTCTTTTGCAGTAACACCTATAGGTAGTTTGCCTGTGATACAAATTTCCATTGTCTTAGATTTTCTTTGCAATAATGTTTGCGTAGCAAGGACATGCTCCACTTCACTTGTTCCAATACCAAACGCAAGTGCACCAAAAGCACCGTGTGTTGAAGTATGAGAATCTCCACAAACAATCGTCATCCCTGGTTGTGTTAATCCTAACTCCGGACCCACAACATGAACTATCCCATTTCGTGGGTCATGCATATCAAAACACTGGATACCAAATTCCTTGCAATTATTTTTTAATGTCTCTACCTGTAACGCAGACATCGGGTCTGCAATCGGTTTATCACGATTCGTTGTCGGTATATTATGGTCCATCGTAGCAAAAGTCAAATCAGGACGACGCACTTTTCTACCTGTAATTCTTAGTCCTTCAAATGCTTGCGGTGACGTTACTTCATGGATATAGTGCCTGTCGATATAGATAATAGGGTCCTGGTCATCAGGTGTATGAACCAAATGTGCATCCCATATCTTTTCATAAATGTTTTTTGGCATTGCATTTCCTTTCTTATTTATAAATATAATCTTACTCTTTACAATTTTATTTCATCAAGAAGGGATAATATTATAACAAACTTTATTCATATCTTTCCTTTTATAAATTACCTTGTTATCTATCTATAAATTCTCTTTATCCTTTATGTCAAAAACCCTCCTTTTATTCATACATTACAATTTGCGTATTTCTTGGCATAATTTTTTATGTGGAGGATATATAAAAGATGAAGAACAAAGTTTTGAGACAATTTAATCTTAAAAAGAACATAGATATTCCTAACAACTTTGAAAAAATCATGTCTTATAAATTACCATGGGCAACTCCTGCCCGTGAGGGATTATATGTAGGGGCAGACCTGTGTGTCTACCCTGAAGAGTGAATGGATGTAACAGATTTATCCTTGTTACCAAATGGGATAGATTGGATGTTAATGGTGATTTTTTTTTAGGGGAGCAGGAATGCTCCCCCTACACTTACCTTTAGAAACAAGTACATCATAGAGAACACTGAGGAAAGAATTGAGAAAACTCTGTGGTTCTCTGTGTACTCTGTGGTTAGGTTTTCTTTGCAGTATGTAATTGCAAAGTATAAGACACAGGCAGGAGTGGCTGGGATACCATGAATATTTTTTTATGATGATGCAAAAAATTAAATTAAAAAAAATGATATTTAAAGTTGAATTTCAATTTTTATTTTGGTAGGATAGAACTTAAAATAAAATATATAATAGGAGTTTGATAACAAAATAAATTCAAAATAAAAAGTATATTTAAAACAT
>JAIWNQ010000269.1 GCA_020216745.1 Candidatus Hydrogenedens sp. | reverse complement strand
TTCTGTCGCCGTCAAAAAAAGAGTATTGAAAAAGGTTAAATTGTTTTTTTATGTTTTACATTTAATCATTATTTTAAAATTATTCTTACTCACAAACTACATTGTACATGTTTATGATATAACATTATTATAATTTTGCCAAAATAAAAAAATAAAATTCAACTTTAATATCATCATTTTTTAAATTGATTTTTTTTTTGATCCTCGTAAAAAAATATTTATAGTATCCCAGCCACTCCTGCCTGTGCTTTTTACTTTGCAATTACATAAGTCAAAGAACATTCAACCACAGAGTGCACAGAGAACCACAGAGTTGTTTCAATTCTTTTCTCCATGCCCTCTATGGTTAAATCTTTTTCATCTGTTGAAGAAATAGTCTATCTGTTCGGGAGCAGGGATTCGAACGTCATATATGTTCATTCTTTTGGATAGACGGATAGGTAGTCTGCTTCTATTTTTCAGAAGTAAGTAGTTTAAGAGGAATGTACTGGTTATATTAAGATTAATGTTTATTTAAATTAATATACCGATTTAGCGATATTCTTATTATTAATAGTATGGAGCCGTTTTAGATAAGTTATTTGTTTTTGTATTGTTTCCAGTTTATACCGAGTTTTTTCATTTTAGCACGTAGTGTGTTGGAATTTATTTTCAGGATTTCTGCACAGCCATCTTTACCGTCGATTTTGCCTTTAGTTCTAATTAGCACAGCTTCTATGTATTTTTTTATGTAATCGTTTAATGGTAATATCTCTGAGTTAGTAGTATTATCTGTTGGGATTTGTGTGGGATATTCGATGTTTGATAAGCCTAATGCACGGGCTATTTCTAATTTTTTACCGTTTCCGAGGATAACTGCACGGTCAATCACGGCACCTAATTCGCGAACGTTGCCAGGCCAGGAGTATTGTTTTAATAAATTGATGTCTTCTTCGGATGGGTAAACAATTGGTAAACTGAAACGTTGAGCGGATTTTTCTGAGAAGTATCTTGCCATTTCATCGATATCCTCTTTCCTTTCACGAAGTGGTGGTAGAACTATTGGGAAGGTGGCAATGCGATAGAAGAGGTCTTCCCGAAATTCTTTTTTTGCTACTTTTTGTGATAAATCGCTATTGGTTGCGGTAATTAATCTGACATCCACATGAATAGGCTCTTTTCCGCCAATTCGTTCTAACCAACCATCTTGTAAAATGCGTAGTAAGCGAACCTGAGCGTGCATTGGTAACTCACCAATCTCATCTAAAAACAATGTTCCACCATCTGCCCGTTCGAACCAACCTATGTGTCGTTCTATTGCTCCAGTAAAGGCACCTTTTTCGTGGCCAAAAAGCTGTGAGTCGATTAACTCTGGGGGAATGGCACCACAATTAACGCGAATAATTGGACCCTGAACTCGATTTGACCTTTGGTGAATGGCTCTTGCTATGAGTTCTTTTCCAGTTCCTGTTTCACCTAACAATAACACAGGCAAATCGGATTTGGCTACAATATTTACACGTTCCATAACTACTTTTAGTCCAGTGTCTTCACCAATAATACGGTCGATAAAAATATCCCTTCCTAATTTACGTAATAGTTTTATTTTTTCGGCTTCTTCCGCTCTTTTATATGTATCTAACTCAATAATCCTGTTATGGTTTGCTAATGCTACGGAAAATGGCTCTAATAATTGTTCAAGGATGAATTCCGCTCTTGGTTCAATTGGATAGTTTTTTCTGAATATTGCAATTAATATACCTTCTAAAGATTTTTCATAATAGAGAGGGCCTAAAAAAATATAAGGAAAGATATCTTCTTCATAGAATTCCATCAACATTTTATTTATATGTATTTTTATTTGTTTATTTATAGCGTTTATTACTTTTTTATATTCAAAACATTTATGAACTGTTTTTAATAAGTCATCATTTGATTTAATGTGATTGGTTCGATGGGGTATATTATTATCTGGGGTTGTTAATATCTCTATCGTCTTCAAGTGTTTATTGAAAATACAAATATCAATAAACTCTAAGGAAGGTAACATTTTTTTTATATCAGTAACAGTATGTAGCAGGAAGTAGTCTAATCGGTTATGGTTTGCCACTTCTTTCCAAATTTGGAATAACATTTCTTTATTCATCTTATTTCTCCACGATATATCGTGATTAAATTGATATATATTTCAGAAGTTATTATATCATTTTTATAATAGTAAGTAAAACGTCTGTATTTTCTTGGTTTTTATGATAAGATTTTATGTTCTTATATATGGCATTTTAATTGCTATCCAATTTAAATAAATATAAGGAGATTCTGTAGTTATGAAAACATATTTATTACTGTTATTTGTATTATTTTTCTGTTTATTTACTTGTTTTGCAGAGACTATAAATTTGACGAATGTTTCATACGACCCGACCCGAGAATTGTATAAAGATATTAATAAAATATTTATTGAAAAATGGAGTAGAGAACATGGAGATATTATTAATATCCAGATGTCACATGGAGGTTCGGGGAAACAAGCAAGGTCAGTAATGGAAGGCTTAGAAGCGGATGTAGTAACGTTAGCGTTGGCTTATGACATTGATATGATTTCAAAAATAAGAGGTTTTTTGCCTCAGGATTGGCAAAAACGATTACCGAATAATAGTTGTCCTTATACTTCGACAATTGTGTTTCTTGTTCGAAAAGGGAATCCTAAGAATATTAGGAGTTGGGAAGATTTAATCCGTTCTGATGTTCAGGTTATAACCCCCAATCCTAAAACTTCAGGTGGTGCACGTTGGTGTTATTTAGCATGTTGGGGGTATGCATATCGGAGAGGTGGTTTAGAAAAAGCACGTGAATTTGTTAAGAGGGTATATAAGAATGTTCCTGTATTAGATACAGGTGCAAGAGGTTCTACAAATACGTTTCTTCAAGGGATAGGAGATGTTCTTTTAAGTTGGGAGAATGAGGCTTTTCTTGCTATAAAGGAGACACAAAATAGCCTTGAACTTATCTCGCCTGGTGAGAGTATATTAGCGGAACCCCCTGTTGCTGTGGTTGATAAATATGCAGAAAAACATAAAACGAAAGATGTTGCTCGTGCATACCTTGAATTTCTTTATTCTGATGAGGCTCAAAATATAATTGTTAAACATTACTACCGTTGTAGCAATTCCACGATATTTGATAAGTATAAAGACCAGTTTCCTGAGGTTAAATTATTTCGACTTGAAGAGTTATATCCTGGAGGCTGGGACGAGGCTCATAAGATTCATTTTTCAGATGGGGGTATTTTTGACCAGATTATGTTAGAAAGAAAGTAATGATAATGGAAAAGATATTTAAACGAAAATCTATTTTACCTGGATATGGGCTCTCATTGGGTATAACATGGTTGTATTTAAGTTTTATTGTTCTTCTTCCTTTATCTACACTGTATATAAAGGTATTTAGTGGTTCATTAAATGATTTTATTTCTGCAGTTTTTTCGGTTAGGGCAATAAGGGCGTATCAAATATCTTTTGGTTTGTCCTTATTATCTGCCTGTGTTAACTCTATATTTGGGTTTCTTGTTGCATGGGTAATAGTGCGATATAAACTACCGTTTAAGGGGTTTTGGGATGCGTTAATTGATTTGCCTTTTGCGTTGCCAACTGCAGTTGCAGGTATTTCACTGACATGGTTGTATGGACCACGAGGTTGGATAGGTTCATTTTTAGAGGCGCATGGATTTAAGGTTGTTTTTACGCCTATTGGTATTGCTATTGCAATGATTTTTGTTAGTTTTCCATTTGCAGTGAGGACAATTGAGCCTGTATTACGAGATTTAGACCCTGAGGTTGAAGAATCAGCCCGTTGTTTAGGTGCTTCCCGCTGGAACATTTTTCTGAAAATCATATTTCCTACTCTTCTGCCTTCCATGTTAACAGGTTTTACATTAAGTTTTGCCCGAGCAATGGGTGAGTATGGTTCGGTTATTTTTATTGCAGGGAATCAGCCATTAAAAACAGAAATAGCTCCATTACTGATAGTAATGCGGTTAGAGGAATATGATTATTATGGTTCTGCATCTATAGCGGTATTTCTTTTAACTGTATCATTTATATTGCTTTTATGTTTGAATTTTCTTCAATTCTGGAATAAACGTTATACAGGAACTTTTTAGTTTATGAAATCAAAGAAAGTGTTTATATTCTGTTTTCGTTTTTTGTTAACAATAATAGCGTTTTGTTTTCTACTTTTGTTTCTTGTTATTCCTTTATTTGTGGTTTTTTATAATGCGTTTAGTCAGGGGTTATCCGTTTATGCAAATAATATCACACGGAAGGAAACACTTGAATCTATATTACTAACCATAAAAATATTATGTATTGTTTTGCCTGTGAATACGATTTTTGGAATTGCCTGTGGATGGTATGTTACCAGATATACATTTAGAGGTAAAAAGATATTGCTTACCTTTTTAGATTTGCCTTTTACTGTGTCTCCTGTGGTTGCGGGCACTGTTTTTGTTCTTTTATTTTCTGTAAACGGTTTGTTGGGCACGTTTATAGAGAGATGGGATATCCAGATAATATTTGCGTTTCCTGGGATGGTTCTTGCAACTTTATTTGTTACATTTCCGTTTGTCGCAAGAGAACTAATACCTATAATGGAAGAGCAAGGGCAAGAAATGGAAGAAGCAGGAAGAATGTTAGGTGCAAATACATGGCAAATTCTATTAAAGATTACGTTGCCTAATATTCGGTGGGCTTTATTTTATGGGATGGTTTTATGTTCTGCCCGTTGTGTAGGAGAATTTGGGGCGGTATCTGTTGTTTCAGGACACATACGAGGTAAGACAATAACGATTCCTCTTGAAGTTGAGATTTTGTATAACGAATATAACCTTGTTGGGGCTTTTTGTGTAGCGAGTTTGCTCTGTATAGTTGGTATTATCAGTTTAATTTTCCGTAAATGGATAGAGAAAAGAGACCCCATTTATCTATATATGAAAACTCATAAATATGGAGATTGAATACCAAAATGAGTATTGAACTAATTGGCGTTTCGAAGAAATTTGGTTCTTTTGTGGCTGTAGATAATGTAAGTTTTTCCATAAATCGAGGCGAATTATTAGCATTATTAGGTCCCTCTGGTTCAGGTAAGACGACTATTTTGCGAATAATTGCGGGATTGGAGCGAGCAGATACAGGAAATGTTATTTTAGAGGGCAGGGATGTTACAAAGGAAGACCCACGGGATAGAGGTATTGGTTTTGTATTTCAACATTATGCTCTTTTCCGACACATGACCGTATTTGAAAATGTGGCATTTGGATTGCGGGTAAAACCTCGTAGAATTAGACCCAATGAACCAGAAATACGAAAGAGGGTGATGGATTTGCTTTCGCTGGTACAGTTGGACTTTTTAGCCAATCACTATCCCATGCAACTTTCTGGTGGTCAAAGACAGAGAGTAGCATTGGCACGGGCTTTGGCAATTCAACCATCTATTTTACTTTTGGATGAGCCTTTTGGTTCATTAGATGCCCGTGTGCGTAAGGAGTTGCGGAGATGGCTTCGAAAATTACATGATGAAATACATGTTACAAGTGTTTTTGTTACTCATGACCAGGAAGAAGCCCTTGAAGTTTCGGACCGTGTTGTGATTATGAATCAAGGCAAAATTGAACAGATAGGTTCACCAGAAGAGGTATATTTTTCTCCTAAAACGCCGTTTGTTTTTCAATTTTTAGGTGATGTTAATCTATTTCATGCTCGTGAGTTGAGCAATGGGGAAATTGTGTTTTTACCTGATGAATCAAGAGGAGTAGAGAAACGAGTTTTTGTGAGGCCTAATCAAATTTCTATAGCACTAAACCTATCCAAAGAGAATCCTATACCTGCGACAGTTCAATATATTAACACAGCGGGACCTATGGTAAAGATAGAACTAATGGATACAAAAGGGAATTCTTTATTAGCCTTTATTTCTATAGATGAGTATCATCAACTAAATCTCAAAAAGAATATGGATGTATTTATAGGTATAAAATCACATCATACCTTTGAGCAGACCCCCAATTTTTAATTTATCGGCTTTTTTTCGTATAATTTAATGAAGAAGCGCGCCTGTAGCTCAGGTGGATAGAGCAACGGCCTTCTAAGCCGTGGGTCGTGCGTTCGAGTCGCACCAGGCGCGCCATTTTTATGTTTATTTATAGGTTTCCTTCAAACTCTAATCCAATAACTGTATCATTGGGGTCAGGTTCTATTTGAGGTAGATGAACGATAAGATTTCCCTTCTTATTTGTGGTTTTAACCGTCTCGGAAGGGTTCTTTAATAACCATACTTTGAGAGGTTTTTTATCTGTAGGAATTTTAATTTTACTGTTAGGTTCATACTGAAACACATGAGCATACAGGATAGTATTACCATTTTCTGCCTTTTTTTGTGTATATCTACCCCAAGATGGTTTGTCAAATGGACTCGCTACAGTACCGTAGATTGATTCACTATTAACTTTCATCCATTCTCCTATTTCTTTTAGTCTTTCTACCGATTCAGGTGGAAATTCACCATTTGCCATTGGACCTACATTCAATAGGAAATTTCCGCCTTTAGAAACTATATCCACTAATAATTGGACTAATGTTTTTGTTGTTTTAAAGAATTTATCATATTCGTTGTAGCCCCAATGTTTATTCATAGTCATGCATGTTTCCCAGTCTACACCAGGTAAACCTTTAGCAGGTACTTCCTGTTCGGGTGTTCCGTAGTCCCCGACACTTTTACCTTCGGACAAGCCAGCCATACCTGAACGACTTCCGTCAACACGATTATTAATAATAATATCTGGCTGTAAAGAACGGACATAGTTGTACATATCTACACCTCTCTCAAATGTCCAAGTATTTTCCCATTCTCCATCAAACCATAAAATACCTAAAGGACCGTAATTATTTACGAGTTCTTTCAATTGTGCTTTCATATATTCAACATAACGGTCGTAATTGGCATCTCCTTCTGGTCGTTGTTCCTTTTCCCATTCTCTTCGTGGAAGATAATCTGGATGGTGCCAATCCATAATCGAGTAATAAAAGCACATTTTAATACCTTCTTCTTTGCATGCATCAGATAATTCTTTTAAGATATCTCTTTTAAATGGTGTTGACATAACATCCCAATCAGTTACTTTGGAATCGAATAGACAAAAACCATCGTGATGTTTTGAGGTAATAACAATATATTTCATGCCTGCATTTTTTGCCATTTTCACCCATTCCTTAGCATTGAATTTGACAGGGTTAAATTGAGTAAGCAGTTTTTCATACTCGGGTAAAGGAATTTGTGCTTCATGTCGAATCCATTCACCATAATGTGTTTTGTCTCCCCATTTTCCAGCGGGTATGGCATACAATCCCCAGTGAATGAATAAGCCAAACCGTGCTTCTCTCCACCATTTCATTCTCTGGTCTTTTTGTTCTTTGGATTCTTTTGTGTAATCTTGTGCTATCGCTGTTAACGAGAGTATTGTAATTGTAAATATAGTTACGATGAAATAAAAGAATGTTGTTTGATAGATTTTGCTCATATTTGGTCTCCTTCATATATGTTTTAGGTGATTGAAATACGATATGATAAAAGCGAATGTAAAATCAAACATCGAGTTATGTTGATTTTATTTATATTTTCTAAAATGGTATAATATGATTTAGAGAGTTAGATATGATAGTGTATTTAAGTATTGGTAGTAATTTAGGCAATCGGCTTGATAATATCGCCGAAGCCTTAAAAAAGTTAGGTACAATCTTAAATACGAAGGTAAAAAGGGCTTCGGATATATATGAAACGGAGCCAGTAGGTAATGTATATCAACCTATATTTCTGAATATTGCTGTGGAGATTGAGACGGAGTTAAATCCGCTTGAACTCCTACGTGAAATTAAGAAAATTGAATATGAATTAGGAAGGACTTCCCAAGAACGATGGGGACCACGCGTAATTGATATTGACATTATTTTTTATGATGATGTATGTATCAATGATAAGCAATTGGTTCTTCCACATGCAGAGTTCCGTAAACGACGTTTCGTATTGCAACCTCTTGCAGATTTATGTGGCAGTAAAATTGACCCAATTACGGGTAAGACAATTGAAGAACTTTTGTTAAGCCCAGAAGTCGAAGGTAAAGTGGTAAGAACAAACTTAATGGTGACTCCTTGAACCGCTCCGCTTGGAGCCCAAACGGGACCGGGACGGATTCAGTATATGATGAAGTCACGGTTCAGGAGGCAAAGATGAGTAAAAATACAGTAGTTCATTTCTTAGAACAAAAGAAAAAAAATGAAAAGTTAGTCTTATTGACGGCGTATGATTTTTTAATTGCGCAGTTAGAAGAAGAGGCTGGGGTTGATGGTATTTTGGTTGGTGATTCTCTGGGTATGGTAGTTATGGGCAGAGAAAATACCCTGAGTGTCTCGATGGATATAATGCTATATCATACCTCTATTGTTTCCCGTGCTGTAAAAAATACTCTGGTTATTGCGGATATGCCATTTTTGTCGTACCAAATATCGCCAGAAGAAGCCTTGAGAAATGCAGGTAGGCTTGTCTCAGAAGGAGGGGCCTATGCAGTTAAATTAGAAGGACCTGTTGGAAAATATGGGTCTGCCATTGAAAAAATTATCAAGACAGGCATTCCAGTGATGGGACATATCGGATTAACACCTCAGTCTGTTCTTGAATTAGGTGGTTACAAAGTTCAAGGACGCTCTGAGGCATGTAGGAAACGGTTAAAGCGTGAAGCCAAAGAATTACAGGACGTAGGATGCTTTTCTATTGTTCTTGAATGTATTCCTATGGATTTGGCTAAGGAAATTACAGAAAATTTGGACATACCAACGATTGGAATTGGTGCTGGTCCTGACTGTGATGGTCAAATACTTGTGTGTTATGACATATTGGGCTGGGGAAAGGCACGATTTGCGAAAACCTATTCGGATGTGCGTGATGAAATGAAGAAGGCATTTGAGAGTTTTGTTACAGAGGTAAAAACGAAAAAGTATCCAGAAGACAAACATAGTTATACCTAAAAAGGAGACGTCATTATGGAAATTATTACAACTCCTGCCGAGATGCGTAATTGGTCGCTTATTCAAAAGAAAGAGGGGAAAACGATAGGTTTTGTTCCGACTATGGGGGCACTTCATGAAGGACATTTAAGCCTAATGCGAGCCTCTGTTGCGGAAAATGATGTAACGGTTGTTAGCATCTTTGTCAATCCTACTCAATTTGCACCGAACGAAGATTATGAGTCGTATCCACGCTCATTTGAAAAGGACAGGAAAATGTGTTTTTCAGTAGGTGTAGACGTTATCTATAATCCAACTGCAGAAATGATGTATCCGAACGATTTTTCAACTTATGTGGTGGTTGAGAACGTGTCTGAGGGGTTGTGTGGTAAGTCACGGCCTCATTTTTTCCGTGGTGTAGCAACAGTGGTTACAAAATTATTTAATGCGGTTTTACCAGACCGTGCTTATTTTGGGCAAAAAGATGCCCAACAATGTGCTGTTATTAAAAGAATGGTTCGTGATTTGGATATGGGAATTGAAATTGTAGAGATGCCTATTGTTCGTGAAGAAGATGGTTTGGCAATGAGTTCGCGAAATCAATATTTAACACCAACCCAAAGAAAGCAAGCTCTTTGTATCTCCCGTGGTTTATTTAAAGTAAATGACATGATAAAACGAGGAGAACGTTCTATTGATAAAATTAAGGATGTACTATCTTCTGAGATGTCGGAATTGGATATTGATTACATAGAAATAGTGAATGGAGATACCATGGAACCATTGAATGAGCTTTCTGGTAATGTGTTAATTGCTGTTGCTGTGTGGGTAGGAAGGGCACGGTTAATTGATAACATTAAAGTTCAGATATAGTTGAATGGAGGTTAAAAAATGTTTTTAACAATGTTAAAAAGCAAAATTCATCGAGCCAAGATAACAGATGCTAATCTTAATTATGAAGGGAGCATTACGATTGACCCTGACTTAATGTCAAAGGCAGGTATTCTTCCTTATGAGGCGGTTCATGTTTTTAATATTAATACAGGTGACCGTTTTGTTACGTATGCAATAGAAGGGAAAAGGGGGAGTGGTGATATTTGTTTAAATGGAGCTGCAGCACGATTAGGTCAACGTGGAGATTTGCTGATTATTGTTGCATTTATACAGGTTGATGAGGAACAGGCAAAAAGTTGGAAACCTGTGATTGTCCATGTTGATGAAAATAACAAACCCATCTAACTCATTTTTACTGCAATCTTTGTTCTATGAAAATCTAAGCAAGAATCTGTTATTATTGGTTTTCATTTATTAAATAATTTATTTATAAGAGGCAATAATAATGACACACAGAGAACGGGTAATTCGTGCATTAAATTTTCGGGATGTTGATCGAGTTCCTATGGATTTAGGGGGGATGGACTCCACAGGAATAAGTGCTTTTGCATACCCGAAATTAGTTCAGAGTTTGAGTTTATCTCCAAGATTACCTTATGTCCATGATACAAACCAAATGCTTGCTTTACCAGACTTGGATGTGCTTAATTCTTTGGATTGTGATGTTATTACAGTAAGAATGGGGTTTGCTAATGGGTACACTAATGATGTTACATGGGAAAATTATGATTTTGGTGGTCGTTTGGATGCAAAAGTTATTAATGCTAAACGGTTTTATGTTCTTGAAGATGGAACTGTTACTCAGCCAGACTATCATTTAAGAATGCCTAAAAATTCCTATGTGTTTGACTCTGAGCATGGTGGACAGCCTGTATACTTTGAGGGAGAGTTACCTGAATTGGATTTAGGAAAAATAAAAGAAGACTTATTGGCTAATAGATTTTCGGATGAGATTATTCAAAAGACAATAAATATCTGCGAAAAGGTTTATAAAGAAACTGATAGGGCTTTGTTCCTTAATGGACCTATGTTGGGGATTGGAATAGGGAATTTTGGAGGATTAGGTTATTTCCCTTTGC
>JAIWNQ010000268.1 GCA_020216745.1 Candidatus Hydrogenedens sp. | reverse complement strand
TTTGTCTTGTGGATGAGGAAAAGGTAAAGGAACTACATGAGTTGATGCTAAATCATGCAATTTCTGAATTGGAACGATTTCTACCAAAGGTAGCACCGTATATACATGTATATATGTGTAATGCTGATGATTGGGGGACACAGAATAATCTTATTGCTTCGCCAGATATATTTAAAAAGTTGTTTCTCCCTTATTATCGAGAATTTAATAGGTATATTCACAGTATATCGTCAGGGATAAAAACCTTTTTTCATAGTTGTGGGGCTATTTACGATATAATAGACTTGGTTATTGAATCAGAATTTGATGTGCTGAACCCTGTCCAGTGGACAGCGGGCAACTATAGTGTTCGTGAGTGGAAAGAGAAATGTAAAGGGAAATTAGTACTTTGGGGAGGTGGAATAGATACCCAGAAGGTATTGCCGTTAGGTACGGTAGATGATGTAAAAACACAGGTTTCTGAAGTAGTTCCAATATTAGCAGAAGATAGTGGTTATGTTTTTTGTGCGATTCATAATATCCTTGCGGAGATTGACCCTTTGAAAATAGTGTCGATTTATAGAACTGCAAAGGATTTAAAGGATATAAATATAAGGATAAATAATTTGAAAAATCGTAGTTAACATTAAGTAAGAAAAAAGCGTTTAATAAATGAAAAGTAAAGAAAATAACATAAATTTTAATAATTGCAGTGATGAAGACTTAGCAATTCTTTGGAAAGAAGGCAATTTACAAGCCTTTGAAGAAATTGTTCGTAGGTATCAAGGAAAAGTTTATGCAACTGCATATCGAGTAACTGGTAACCGAGAGGACGCTTTAGATGTGACGCAAGAGGTCTTATTAAAAGCATACGAAAAGATAAATCAATGGGAACCACGAGGCACATTTCTCCCGTGGTTGTTAAGGTTAGCAGTAAATCGCTCGATAGATTATTTGCGGAAGAGAAAAAGAACAGACCATGAAAGTCTGAATGAAAATATTGCCAGAGTTAGCGAAGATGAAATTAGGCATATACCTTCTCCTGAAAGTCCTTTAGATTTAGCACGTGCCAAAGAAATTGATGAGCGAATTCGTATGGCACTAACCCGATTATCAAAAACTCAACAAACTGTATTTATGTTAAGGCATTATCAAGGATATTCATTGAATGAAATAGCGGAGCATTTAGGATGCACCGTCGGTAGTGTAAAAGTTCATCTTTTTAGAGCATTGCAAAAACTTCGTAAAGAATTAGGGAATATTGACTTATGATTAAAGATTTATCTTCATGGTTTTACTGCCTTTTTCATTCATGCAGTTATTACGAAAAGTTAATTATTACTGCTTGTTATGAAGAGATTGATGATGTAGAGAAAAAGAAACTTCAAACGCACATTGGTAAATGTCAGAGATGTAAAGAACAGTATCACCAAATGATCGGTTTTGCAAAGCAAATAATGCAAATCCAAGAGGTATTGTATGGTGAAATTGATGTAAATAATATAAATCTTTTGCCACAAGTGATGAGCAAAGTTACTGATTCAAAGAGTAATGTTCTTATTACATTTCGTCCAGCAAGAAGTTTAGCGTTGGGTATGGCAGTAATAATAGTTATGGTAACAGTTGTGCTTGGTTCGTATTTTCTTTATGAAATTTCAAATATAAGAAACAACAATGTTGCATTGCATATTGGAAATGAGAATGCAAAAAATATGAGTTATGAGGGTCCATTAGAAAATCAAAAAGAGAAATTGAAGGAGATTATCAAATCACATCCAGGTGAAACAATTGCTGGACAAGCACTTCTCATGTTGGCAGACCTTGAATATACTTCTTCTGAACGTTATGATGAAGCACATCGTCTTTACTCTCAGTTACGGCAAAATTATCCTCGTATCTTTTCCTCATCGCAAGAAGCAATTTATCGTTATAATTTATTAGAAGAGACAAAGAATGAAAACTTTAAACCTCTGTATGCATTGAACTCAGCGCTTTCTAACAAGGAAAATCCTATTCGTGAATTAGAAATGATTGTATCCAAATATCCAGGAACTATGGTTGCCAATTTAGCAATAGCATCCATGATAGATTGTGTTATTGAGCCTACAAATCAGACACCAGAAAAGCAAATTCGAGCACTTGAGAATCTTCGAGGATATTTAACAGAACCATCTGCAGTAGCACAATTAAATTATGCCATAGGGAATATTTACTGGAATCAGATGAGAGATGTGGAGAAGGCAAAAACCTATTTTCAATCTGTAGCCCATTCTGAATCCAGACCTCTTCATAATCTTGCATACGATGCACTAACCCAATTAGTATCCTATTCTGAATAGCCCACCAATGCAATCTTATATTGTCATTTGTTTATAATATATCTATATTTTTTGGATATTCATATAAAGGATAAAATTATTTATGATAGAGCCTAAAGGCTTTGAAAAGTTTTTCGTAAAAGAAGGTATTATTACGGAAGAACAGGCAAAAAAAGTTCGTGAAGAGGCAAATGAAAAAGGTATTTCTATTAGTCAGATTCTAATCCAAAAGGGATTTGTCTCAGAAGAAAATATATATACTGTTCTTGCAAATTATTGTGGATTAAATTTTGTTATTGTTTCGAAAATAGAAATACCTAAAGATTTAATAAAGTCAATTCCTGCACGTTTTGCTACACATTATGAATTTATACCTATCAAAGAAAAGAATAACACGTTGGTGATAGCAATATCAGACCCGTTAAATGCAAGTTTGCTTGATGATATACGGCTCGTATTAAAGCGGAAAATAGAGCCAGTTGTTACGACGCCGAAAGAAATACAAAAAGCAATTAAAGATTATTATGGAGTTGGTGCAGATACAGTTGAACGGATTCTGGTTAGTGAAGAGCATCAGGTTGAAGAGGTTAGTTTAGAGGCGGTATCCGTAAGTGCAAATTTAGGTGATGAGACAATTGATGCTTCGATTATTAAATTCGTAAATGAGTTAATTGCAGAGGCCATTCGTGCAGAGGCAACAGATATTCATATAGAACCATTTGACGATTATCTTCGTGTTCGATTTCGTATAGATGGTATCTTACATCCAGTTCCAGTTCCTCCTTCAATTCGCAATTTCCACTCTTCAATTGTCTCACGAATAAAAATCATGGCAAATCTTAATATTGCCGAAAAAAGGTTGCCTCAAGATGGGAAAATACTTGCTAATTTAGGAGATGGGAAATATGACCTTCGTGTATCTATATTACCTACTCCACATGGTGAGACTATCAATATACGAATACTATCACGGACTTCGATGTTTTTATCATTGGACAAATTGGGATTTTCTTCTGATGATATAAAATTATTTAATTCTTTTATCACAAAACCATACGGCATTATTTTGGTTACAGGTCCAACAGGTAGTGGCAAAACAACGACTCTTTATGCTGCTCTGGATAAATTAAATAAGACAGACCGTAAAATCATAACTATTGAAGACCCGATTGAATACCAAATGCCTGGTATTACGCAGATGCAGGTGCACCCACGAATCGGTTTTGATTTTGCTACTGGACTCCGTTCGATGTTACGTCATGACCCTGATATTATGTTAGTAGGTGAGATTCGTGATTATGAAACAGCAGAAATGGCTATACGTTCAAGTCTAACAGGGCACCTCGTTTTAAGTACACTTCATACGAACGATGCTCCTGGTGCGGTTACGCGACTTATTGATATGGGTATAGAACCCTTTTTAATTTCAAGTACGATGATAGCGTCAATGGCTCAACGACTTGTACGTAAAATATGTGTTGAATGCAAAATAGAAGATACACCTGATGCATATCTTTTAGAGGCGGAGTTTGGTGTGAAAAGGGATGAACAGAATCGAGTGTTTTATAAAGGGAAAGGCTGTGAACATTGTAGATATACGGGATACCGTGGAAGAATGGCTATTTGTGAGATTATGCCTTTCACCCCAACAATTAAAGAGATGACTGTTCAAAGGGCAACATCTGTGGCAATTAAAAAGCAGGCTATAAGTGAAGGGATGAAAACATTACGTGCTTCTGGCTGGCAAAGGATATGCGAGGGTTTAACTACTATAGAAGAGGTACTTCGTGTTACAGCGGATGCTGAAATAATGGAGGGTATGCATGCCAGTATTTGAATATGAGGTAAAAAAGGGACCTTCAGAGATTATTAAGGGCAAAATGGAAGCGGAATCTAAGAAGGCTGTTATAAGTCGTCTACGGGAATTAGGATATTTTCCATTAAGGGTAGAAGAAACAAGTGTAGGTGCATCTGATGATAAAAAGTCTAAATACAAAATAAAATTTCCTCAATGGGAACGTATTCGCCTAAAAGATAGAAATATATTTTTGAGACAATTAGCTAATTTATTTGAGTCTGGGATGGTGTTAACTCGTGCACTCAGGACAATTATTGAGCAAACACCAAATAAAGCGATGGCTAAAGTTATTGAACAGATTTATGATGATGTCCAGAAAGGGAGTAACCTTGCGGATGCGTTTGAAAAGCATCCTAAGATTTTTTCGCCAATGTATTGTAGTATGATACGGGCAGGTGAAACGGGAGGCATGTTAGATGAGGTATTGTGGAGAATTGTAGCATTTAGCGAGCAAGAAGAAGAATTAAGGGGCAAGGTTATATCGGCACTTATATATCCGTTATTCTTGCTTATTGTTGGTAGCATTGCAATATTTATACTTGTTTCATTTGTGTTTCCTAAATTTATAGCTGTGTTTGAAGATTTTAATGCACAACTTCCCTTGCCAACTGTTATTGTAATGAAATTTTGTGGTTTTATGGGTGATTGGTGGTGGGCTGTAATTTTAGGGTTTATTTTATTTTTTACAGTGATGTATTCGTATTTCTTTCGGACACCAGAAGGGAGGAAACAAAAAGACCGTTTTTTATTGGGATTTCCTGTTATTGGGGGTGTTATTCAACGTTATGAAATGGCGAAGTTTGCCCGAACTTTTGGAACTCTTATGGATAACGGAGTCCCTGTATTAACAGCATTGAAGATTACCGCAGATACGATGACTAATGAAATAGTTAAAGGAGAAGTAGCAACCACACATGATTCGGTAAAGGAAGGGGAAAGTATAAGCGATAGTTTGAAGCGATGTCCACATTTTCCACCTATTGTTATAAGTATGTTCGCTGTAGGTGAAGAGAGTGGTAGAATCGGTATTATTGCTAAAAGGATTGCAGATGCTTATGATATTGAGGTAGATCGGGCAGTGAAAGCGATGGTTACTTTGTTCGAACCTTTATTAATTGTTATTATGGGCGTTATCATTGGTTTTTTAGTTATTGCTATGCTTTTACCGATGCTAACTCTTAGCTCAGCAATTGGCACTTAGAATAAACATTAAAAATAGAAAGGAAAGGGATACTTATGTTTAGAATATTTTTATTTGAGATGATTATTTGTGTTTCCTTATTTATTCAGGCAAGAGCAGATAGCCTCTCCCCTATCCACATTTATGACCTTCGATGTGAATATTTAGAATGTCCATTAGGGCTGGATGTGAAAAATCCATGTTTAACATGGAAATTAGAGGCTATCACGAATGAAAGAGGCTTATTTCAAACGTCATATCAAATTTTAGTTTCATCGACATTTGATGATATTAAAAATGATATTGGTGATTTATGGGATACGGGGAAGGTAGACAGCGATAGTTTTCAGGTAAAGTATGAAGGGAAACCGTTGCTTCCTAAGACAAGAATATGGTGGAAGGTTAGAATTTGGGACCAGAAAGGAAGGGTATCTAATTATAGTGAGCCTTCATGGTGGGAAACAGGTTTGCTTGAAAATGAAAATTGGAAGGGTGAATGGATAGAGCCACCAGAAACTCTATATCCACGGAATATGAGTGATAAAGAGATATTTCACTTCAATCCAGCATTAATTTTCCGAAAGACATTACCTGTCGAAAAAGAAATAGAAGAAGCAAGAATGTATATAAGTGGTTTAGGTTATTATGAATGTTTTATCAATGGTAAGAAAGTAGGTGACCATGAATTGGACCCTGGATGGACTAATTATTCCAAAAAAGTATTTTATAGTGTTTATGATATAACTGATTATTTAAAAAAAGATATAAATATTATTGGTGCATACGTAGGTTCTGGCTGGTATAATCCACTCCCATTAAAAATGTGGAAAAGATACAATCTCAGGGAACATTTAACCATTGGCATACCAAAATTAAGAACGGATATAGAAATTTCATACAAGGATGGAACAAAAACAATTATTGGCACAGATGAAACATGGAAAGTGACCTTATCCCCTATTGTCAAAAACAATATATATTTGGGTGAAGAATATGATGGGACAAAAGATATAGAAGGGTGGAACGATAATCCTAATATTGATGAATCTGGTTGGTTTAATGCAATTGTTAATTTAAAACCTAACTTAGGGAATATGATTGCTCAACCTATTCCACCTATAAAGGTAGGGAAGAAATATCGACCAGTCAGTATAAAAGAAATTGATAAGCAAAAGTGGCTCGTTGATTTTGGGCAAAATAGTGCGGGTAGGATACATATCATTACAACAGGAACACGTGGGCAAAAAATTCAGGTTAGGTATGGTGAATTGTTATATCCAGATGGGAGTTTAAATCCCATGACCTCTGTTTGTGGGCAAATTAAAAATCATGATGTGCCAGAAGTAAGTGATAGGCCATTTACTGCTGAGCAAAAAGATGTATTTATATTAAAAGGAGTGGATAATGAGGAATTAACAACTCATTTTACATACCATGGTTTTCGTTATATTGAGATAGAGGGATTGGAAAAGATAACAGAAAATAATATCTGGTCAGAAAGGCTTCATACCGCTGTTGAGAATGTTGGTTCATTGGAGACATCGGAAACCTATATTAATCAGATCCAAAAGTTATGCACAGAGACGCTTCTAAGTAATTTACATAGCGTAGAAACAGACTGTCCGCATCGTGAAAAATTTGGTTATGGAGGCGATATTGTTTCTGCCAGTGAGTATGCCATGTTTAATTATGATATGAGTGCTTTTTATCGCAAAGTGGTGCGTGACTTTGCTGATGAGATAAGACCTAATGGTGGTTTTACCGAAACAGCGCCATTTGTTGGAATTGCAGATATGGGATTAGGTGATGGTTCTGGTCCTATTGCATGGGGAACAGTACACCCATTTCTACTTTGGAATTTATACCAATATTATGGAGATAACGCTCTTATCGACGAACAATACCCGCATGCGAAGAAATGGCTTGAGTTATTAGTTAAAAGTGCGAAGGATGGTATTCAAACACAGTGTATCGGTGACCATGAAAGCATAGTACCGAAACAAGAAGAAGTAACTGCTACTGCCTATTATTATTTAAATGCAGTTATAATGCAGAAATTGGCGGGTATTTTAGGTATAGAAGAAGATATAAAATATTATGAATTATTATCACAACAAATTAAACAAAAATTTAACGAGAAATTCTATGCCAGCGATGGTAAAATTGGTATTGGTTCACAAGCAAATCAAGCATTGTATATAGCGTTTTGTATGGGCGATACCAACCAGTTACAACAGGCAGGGAAAATATTAGTTGATGATGTTGTTTTTAGAGGTCAAAAGCTTACAACTGGTATATTTGGAACAAAATATCTATTGGGAGTTTTGTCTGATTTAGGAAAATCAGAACTTGCTCTTGGCATAGTAGAACAGAAAGAATTTCCAGGTTGGGTTCATATGATTGAAAATGGTGCAACAACACTTTGGGAGCATTGGGATTTTAGTGACAATACTTTTTCACATAATCATCCTATGTTTGGTTCTGTGAGTGAGTGGTTTTATAAGTATTTAGGTGGTATAAGACCGACACCCGATGCTTGTGCTTTTAATAAAGTTATTTTGAACCCTATGTTTTTACTTCCTATTGAAAAGGTGAATTGTAGTTATGAAAGTGCCCGTGGTAAGTACTTTTCTGTTTGGGTGAAGCATGATGGCTGTATTTCATGGGAATTGTTGTTACCACCCAATTGTGAAGGGACAGTAATTGTTCCAAAACAGTTTGAAAAAATATTAATCGATAATAACGAGTTAGATACATGTAGCGATATTAAAGAGATAAAAATTATTGACAATAACATTCATTTTAAAATTCTAAGTGGTAAATATAACTTTCAATTATCTATGCAAAAATAGCGAAAATTGTAATAGATTTATTGTTGAGGTGGTGCGGTTTCAGTTGGTGGTTGTGAAAGGGTAGGAGCGGTCTTTAATGATATATTGACTTTATCATATTTATATATTACGGAAATCATAGGATAGGCAGTAGCAAAATCAGTCTGTAAAAATTTATATAATGAAGTTCCTGGAGAAATATTAAAACTTTTTTTTCTTTGCTCTAAAGGTATTGTTTTGATAGATTCATCAACTTCAAGTTTAACCCCTATTTTATTAGTCAAATCATTCAAGATTTTTAACAAACCTTCATTTTCATATACAATAGGTTGGTCAGAAAGTGGTGCTATCATTTTTTGGTTAAATTCCTTTGATAACTCTTCTCCTGGAATAATATCTTCTGTATTTGACTGTGTCTTTGCTAATTCTTCTTTGAGTCTCTTTTCTTTCAAGGGGTCTATATTGTCATATTCGATACTTTGAACAAGTCTTCTCGGGAGAATGAGAGGCTCGATATTTTCACTTATTTGCACTTCAATTTTATCTGGAAGTTCTCTTAATACTTGTACCCCTTTCATCTTTTTACCTGATTTCAAATAAATAACATCGCCTGGAATGTTAATGTCTTCTTCATTTTGTGGTGGAGATATATTTTCTTGTTGGTCTGGAGTAACTTCCTGATTTTTCTCGACGGAGTTATCTTCAGTTTTATCCTGTGCATATAAACTCATATTTGAGAGTGAAAGACAAATAAATAAACTAAGAATAGTAAATAATCTAAATGTCATATAAAACTCCTTTTTATGAAGTACTTCATTAATTATATTTTATATATGAAATATATTCATTGTCAAAAGTGTTATATTTCTATTATAAAGTTGTATAATGTAATAGAATGTTAGGCAGAAAACATGTTAAAAATTTTAATTGTAAGTGATAGCTTCAAGGTCTATCCAATAATACATGAAATAGAAGCTTTGGGGCATGAAGTAATTCTTTTAAATGATATAGACCTTTTGAGAGAGACATTATTAAAAAATAACATTGATGTTGTTCTTATTGATTATGAAAAAACGTTTAAGTTATCAACAGATGATGTGTTTGAATTTCGGTATTTTTTACAGAGTCCAAATGAAACCCCTATCTATATTCTTGTTGAAGATATAAATTCTAAGACGGTAAATCTGAAGCCAGGGTATTCTGGAACATTTCCTTATACACATAGCGTTAATATGCTAAATGAGTTCATTTCCAACCTTCATACAATGCGTATTTAATTAAGTGTTAGAAAGTATAGCCGATACCTATCCCCATCAGGTCGGTGCCTTTATTGTTCTCTTTTAGATCAGCGTTTGAAATGTGTCCTAATTGAAAAAGGATATCCCATTCTTTATTGAATTGATAGCCAATACCTAATGATGAATAAAAATTTATATTTGAGCTATTACCTTCAAATTTGTTCTTATGAAACAAAATAACTTCATGGATTTCTGAGAAAAAACCACGTTCTTCTTTTTTGATATAAATTCTTATTGTGCCCCCAACGCCTGCTCCAAACACTTCCTCTATATTTTTATCTTGAATATAAAAAAATGCAGGGATACATCTTAATGAAAGTGCTGTTCTTGGCGAAACCTTTTTCCCAATATCAATTGTAGGATTGAAAAATATTTCATCTGCTTTGTCTGATGCTTCCCCTGTATGGAACATATTTTCAAAGCCTAAACGAATTCGAAGATTTTTGGGTTGTTCCTCTTTTATTTCTTCTGAAGAAGTAGTTGAGGTAATAGATATTCCGACAAGAAATAAAACAATTAATATTATATTGTATTTT